>NZ_CP150484.1:6873093-6892521 GCF_037997115.1 Amycolatopsis coloradensis | reverse complement strand
ATCTGGCGTTTCGGGTTCTAAGCCGAAACGCCACTCACGACCAGCGCACGACCAGGGCCGAAGGCTCCCATCACCGCATCAGACGCGACGAAGGGAGCCTTCACCCCGCCACCGACCCCGCCCACTAGCACGACACGTTTGCCTTACTCCTCAATAACCGTCCTTACCACTCACGAGCCCCTATGCCTTCCCGAACATCTCCTCGTACCTGGACACCATCATGTGCGACCCCTTGATCTCCGAAGTGGTCGCCGCGTCCAGGATCCCGACCTCCTCGGCGTAGGTCGCGCCCCCGGAAGGCCCGAGCGGCAACGAGATCATCGGCCCGCCCGGCGTATGCGCGCGCAGCTCGCCGCCTTCGATCAGTGCCCGGATGTTGGCCACGACGACCTCGGCGTGGTCACCGGCCACCTTCGCCAGCTTCCCCTCCGGCAACGCGGTGATGTCGCCGAGCGCGAACACGCCGGGCTGTCCCGGCAGACGCAGTTCGGGAGTCACCTCCACCTGCCCGTTCGCCTGCCGCGCGGCGGCCAGTTCGCCGTCGAGGTACGCGGTGTGCGGCGCGCCGCCGTAGCACTGGAACCACAGGTCGGCGGTCACCTCGCCGCCGCCGCTGAGCCCCGAGGTGAACGTCTTGGCCTGCCCGGGTTCCGAGACCGGCGGCTCGGTGAGCGAGGTGCCGAGCAGGAGTTCGACGCCCAGTCCGTCGAGCTGGCGGCGGATCTCCGCGCGGAAGTCCTCCGGGAAACCGGGCAAGATCTCCTTCGCCGGGTCGACGATCGTCACGGGCTTCTCCGGCCACACCGCCTTGATCTCGCCCGCCAGTTCGAGGCCCACCGGGCCCGCGCCGAGCAGCAGCACCTTCTCCGCGCCCGCGAGTTCCTCCCGGGTGGCACGGATCTTCGCCTTCGCCGAAGCGCTGTCGTGGAAATCGATCTTCGCCGGGAACGGGTACGCCGAACCGGTCGCCAGTACGACGTAGTCCGGCGTGAGCCGTTCACCCGAAGCGAGCGTGACGCCGTCCTGGTCCACGCTCACCGCGCGGTCGCGGAGCACCCGTCCCCGCTCGAGAAGCCGGGCGTACGGGTAGAAGAGCCGATCCGTCCACTCGGGATCGACGAGCCCCCGCAAGGCGGCGACGTGGTGGACGAAGTCTTCGCGCGGCTCGACGAGCACGACGTCGGTGAACGAGTCCAGCTCCTTGGCGACGGTCGTGCCGCCGTATCCCCCGCCGATGACGGCCACGGTCGTGGTCATGAGATCCCCTAGTTCGTAGTGCGTAATGTTGGTACTGCGAACTACAGTAGTTCGCAGTACCAACGATCGTCAAGTAGACTGCGCTCATGACCACGGCCGAAGACCTCGGATTCGCGACGGCGCTCGTGCGGCTCTCGCATCTGGTGCAGCGGGCTTTCATCGACGTCGGCCGGTCCCACGACCTCACGCCGCAGCAGGCCCAGCTGCTCTGCGTGCTGGCGCAGGGGGAGACGGGCGTCGGGATGACCGACCTCGGCAAGATGCTGAACCTGGAGAAGTCCAGCGTCACCGGGCTGGTGGACCGCGTGCAGCGGCGTGCGCTCGTCGAGCGGGTCGCGGATTCCTGCGATCGCCGCGCGTTGAAGATCACGCTGACGGAAGAGGGGCTCCGGCTCGCGAACGCCGCTCACGAAGGCGTCGTCGAAAAGCTGGAGGAGATGGCGGCGGACCTCCCGGCCGAACAGCGCGAGGCGATCGCGGCCGCGGCGTGGCGGATGGCGCCCGAAGACTGATTCAGTGCCAGATCGCGACGGCGAGCAGCAGCCCGGCCGCCGCGGCGCCGATCCCGGCGGCCATCGTGGCGACTGCGTTCACCACGGCGCGTGCTCGCGTCTTCTCGGTGAACAGGCGCAGGGTTTCGTACCCGAACGTCGAAAACGTGGAGAGCCCGCCGCAGAACCCGACGGCCAGCAGTGAGCGGACGCCGTCCGGCTGGCCGCCGTGCAGTGCCCAGCCGGTCAGGACGCCGAGGAGCGACGAGCCCGCGATGTTGACCGCCAGCGTGCCCCACGGGAAGGCGACGCCCCGCCACGCGCGCAGCCGGAGATCGGTCAGGAAACGGACGATCGCGCCGAAACCGCCGCCGAGCGCGACGAAAAGGAGGGTCATTTCTTCACCGCACGGGTGATCTCGTGCCCGGCGTAGACGGCTACCAGCGCCGCGGCCACCGTTCCGAACGCGTAGGCCAACCCGGTGAACGGGCGCCCGGCCGTCACGAGATCGAGCGTGTCCGTCGCGTAGGTCGAAAACGTCGTGTAACCGCCCAGGATCCCGACCCCGAGGAACGGCCGGAGCAACCTGTGCGGCTCGGCCGCGGCGGTCAGCGACGCCATCAGGACGCCGATCAGCAGGCAGCCGGAAACGTTGGTGGCAAAGGTGGAAAACGCGAACTGACCCCGGGGATGGGGGATCGCGACCGACAGTCCGTAGCGGGCAAGGCTGCCCAGCGCGCCACCGGCGCCGACGGCCGCGAGCACGTCCCAGCGCGGGCGGGGGACGGATGCCGGATCAGCCATGGATGGCAGCTTAGAACCGCTGTCCGGGTGAACCGGCGCCACGGTGTCGAAGATCGCTCGCTAGGCCGTTTTTCCCTGCTGGACAGTGAATTTTCTCGAAACGTGTCGTAGGCTGGGCGGCGCTCCAGACCGATTTTCGGTCCGTCCGCTCGTCTGAGAAAAAGGTGGCAGGATGGCACAGGAACAGTCAGGTACGCAGGCTCCCGACAGCGGTTTGCTGCTGGAGGTCGAGATGATCCCGACGGCGGTCGACCGCGGGAAGGCCAATGGCGCGGCCGCCGACAACGACGGCAACGACGGCTGAGTGCCCGAAACGCCGACGCTGGCTGACCTCGTGGCTCCGCTCGGGGTCAGCCAGTTCTTCCAAGAGGTCCAGGGCGAGACCTATCGCCGTTTCGAAGGCCGCGCGGGCCGGTTCGCCGACCTGCTGCCGTGGCCGGCGCTGAACGCGATGCTCCGCCAGCACCGCCTGGAGTTCCCGCGGCTGCGCCTCGCGCTCGACGGCACCCCGGTGCCCATGGAGAGCTACACCGATCTCGTCCCCACCCGCCGCAGTGGCACCGTCCCCCGCCTGCGGGCCGCTCCGTTCACCGAGCACCTCCGCGGCGGCGCGACGATGGTGCTCGACGCCATCCAGGAACTCAGCGATCCGATCGGCGATCTCGCCAGGAGTCTCGAACACGACCTCCGCGAGAGCGTCCAGGTCAACCTGTACGCGGGCTGGGGCGTGACCCATGGTTTCGACGTGCACTGGGACGACCACGACGCCTTCATCATCCAGGTCGCCGGCCGCAAACGCTGGCGGATGCACGGCCCGACCAGGCCCGCTCCGCTGCATCGCGACGTCGAGCAGCCCGAGCGGCCCGGTGAGCCGATCGACGACTTCATCCTCGAAGACGGCGACGTCCTCTACGTCCCGCGCGGGCACTGGCACGACGTCACCGCGGTGGGGGAGATGTCGCTGCACCTCACGCTCGGGTTCAGCCCGGCCACCGGGATCGACCTGGTGTCCTGGCTCGCCGACAAGCTCCGGGCGAGCACCGTGTTCCGCCAGGACCTCCCGAGGTTCGGGACGGACGAGGAGCGGGCGGCCCGTGCCGCGGCGCTGCGGGTGGAACTGGAAGCCACGCTGACCGGCGACGTCGTCGACAGGTTCCTCGCCGAACGTGACTCGGCGGCCCCGGCGCATCCGCGGGTCGGGCTGCCGTGGGCGGCGACCCCCGGCCTGCTGCCGGACGGTGACGAGACCGAGGTCCGGTTCCTCGTCCCGAGGGCGGTACTCGAAGAGGCCGACGGCCGGGTGACCCTGCTCGCGGACGGCAAACGGTTCGTCTTCGCGGGGGCCGCGGCCCCGTTGCTGAAGGCGCTGCTCGACGGAACGCCGCAGGCGGTCAAGCGACTCACCGAGCTGTCCGAACTCGATCGGGGGACGGTGCGGGCGTTCCTCGGCGAGCTCACCACGCAGGGGCTGCTCTCGATCGGCTGAAAGTCACAGGGGACGGGAAGTGTGAAGGGAGGCCGGGCGGGGTAAGCTAAGGCATGCCTAAGGTGAAGTCCGGAGTGGTCAGCCGATGACCGCTCAGCTCTCGGACACCTCAGCGCCGCCCGCCGCGTTGCCGGGCTGCGCCACCGTCGCGCGCATGCTGGGCGCGAGCCCCGCCGGCACCGCGGCGGACATGCGCTGCTGGCTGCTCATCGAGCAGCCGGGTCCTTGGCCTGCGGACGCGCTGGAAAACGTCCTCGACGAGGCCTTCCCCGCCGAGCGCCGTGAGCTGCTCGAAAACCTGAGACGGTCCCACGGCCTCCGCCCGCTGCTGATCCGGCGCCCCGGCAAACATCGTCGCGACCCGGATCGCCCCCGTTCCGTGTACGTCGGCGGAGGCGAGCCGGGCAACCGCTGGCTGGAGCGGCTGGAGATCCGCGACCTCGGCGAGCTGGCCGAGCTGGACCTCGAAGCGGTCGCGGAAGGCATGGGCGGGCTCGGCACGCGAGTGGACGGGCCGCTGTTCCTGGTCTGCACGCACGGCACCAAGGACATGTGCTGCGCGGTGCTCGGCCGCCCACTGGCTTCGACGCTCAACACCAACCATCCCGGCCGGGCCTGGGAGGTCAGCCACGTCGGCGGCGACCGCTGGGCGGGCAATCTCCTGGTGGTCCCCGACGGTTTCCTGCACGGCCAGCTCAACCCGGCCGAAGCGGCGCTGGTCGCCAAGTCCGCCCTGCGTGGTCAGGTCGAGCCGGAGCGGCTTCGTGGCCGGACATCCGCCCGGACGGCGTGGACGCAGTTCGCGGAGATCGCGCTCCGGCGGCAACTGGACCTGTCCGGTCTCGACGACGTGCTCGCCGTCCAGGAGGAGCCGCTGCTCGAATCGGACGCGCGGGTCGTCACCGTGCGCGGTGGCGAGGACTTCTACGCGGTGACGGTGCGCCGCCGGTCGGCGACGCCGCGCGGGGACAGCCGGTGCGCGGGGCTGATCCAGCCCGCCGGGTACGTGACCGAAGAGATCACGAAGCTCTAGCGCGAAATGCCGCGAAGATCACCCGTGTTCGAACATATGTTTGACACTCGTCTAGAACATGTGTTCGACTGGCCGGGTGCGATGGGATCGACAGCGGGCGGACGGCGGCGAGCCGGTCCTGCCCGGATTGGACGGGTTGCTGCGCACGGTGCGCACGCCCGAGTTCGACGGCGTCACCTTCCATGAGGTGCACGCCAAATCCGTGCTGAACAAGGTGCCCGACGGATCGGGTGTCCCGTTCGGATGGACGGTGAATCCGTATCGCGGTTGCTCTCACGCGTGCACGTACTGCCTCGAAGGCGCCACGCCGGTCCTGATGGCCGATGGCCGGACCAAGGCGCTGGCGGAGCTCGCTCCCGGCGATGCGATCTACGGGACGCGCGGGCGCGGCGCGGGTCGCCGCCTGGTGCCGACGAAGGTGCTCGCGCACTGGTCGACGCTGAAGCCGGCGTACCGCCTGACCCTCGACGACGGAACGTCCATCGTGGCCAGTGGCGATCACCGGTTCCTGACCGGGCGCGGGTGGAAACACGTCACCGGCACCCGTTTCGGCGCCGCGCAGCGGCCGCATCTGGTCGGCGGCACCGAACTCGTCGGTGTCGGGAAACTCGCCCGCACCCCGGACGACACCCTCGGCTATCGCGCCGGATACCTGTGCGGGATGCTGCGCTCCGGCGGGTTCTCGACCGAGAAGGACGCCGCGGATCGCGCGCTCGGGTACCTGCCCGATTTCGGCGCGTCGGTCGGCTTCGTGCAGGTTCCACCCTCGCCGGATTCCCATTGGCAGCGCGGATTCCTCGCCGGATTGTTCGATCTCGCCGGTAGTTACCGGCACGGAGCGCTGCGCGTCACGCATGACGAGCAGGACATAGTCTCGACCTTCTGCGCCGCGCTGGGCAACTTCGGCTTCCGTTACGTGAGAACAGAAAACGTCAAGTTCCGTCCGCTGTGGACGGTGCAGCTCCTCGGCGGGCCGTCGGAGGAGGTGCGGTTCTTCCACCTCGCCGATCCCGCCGTCGGCTGGAAACGGTCGCTCGACGGCCTCGCGATCGGCCGGACGAGGCGGAAGGTGACGTCCATCGAACCGCTGGGCATCGAGCTGCCGTTGTTCGACATCACCACCGGCACCGGCGACTTCATCGCCGACGGCATGGTCACGCACAACTGCTTCGCCCGGAACACCCACACGTACCTGGATTTCGACGCCGGGCGGGACTTCGACACGCAGGTGATCGTGAAGGTCAACGCGCCCGAAGTGCTGGCCGCGCAACTGCGGAGGCCGAGCTGGACACGCGAGCACGTCGCGATGGGCACCAACACCGATCCCTACCAGCGCGCCGAAGGCCGGTACAAGCTGATGCCGCGCATCATCACCGCGCTGGCCGATTCGGGCACGCCCTTGTCGATCCTCACCAAGGGGACCGTGCTGGCCAGGGATCTGCCGCTGCTGGAGTCGGTGTCGAAGGACGTGCCCGCCGGGCTGGCGATCTCGCTCGCGCTGCTCGACGAAGACCTGCGGCGCCGCCTCGACCCGGGGACGCCGAGCCCGCGGGCGAGGCTCGACCTGATCAGCAAGGCACGGGACGCGGGCCTGCCGTGTTCGGTGCTGGTCGCGCCGGTGCTGCCGTACCTGACCGATTCGGTGGAGGCGCTCGACGCCTTGTTCTCGCGGCTGGCCGAGGCCGGCGCCACGCGGGTCACCGTCCTCCCGTTGCACCTGCGGCCGGGCGCGCGGGAATGGTTCGCGCGCTGGCTCGGCCGGGAACATCCGGAGCTCGTGCCGAAATACCGCGAGCTGTACTCGCGCGGCGCCTATCTTCCGAAGCCCTATCGGGAGCGGCTGGGTGCCCGCGTCGGCCCGTTGTTGCGCCGTCACGGTTTCGGTTCCCGTGCGGACGACGGGGAACGAATGCAGGTGACGATGCCCGTGCAACGTTCGGAGGAGGCGGTGGTGCCACCTGCCGAGCAGCTCAAACTGTTGTGAAGCGGCCAGTCGGGAGCCGCCACTTTCGCCTCGTGCGGCCGAAAGTGTGTCCCGTCCGCGCAATCGGGAAGAACGCCTTCCCGTTGCTCGATGCGCACTGTGAATTTTCTTACCGCACAACGCATTCGGCCGTTCGGCGCAGTGACTTGGCGGAAAACCCTTTCGTGCTTAATCTCAACGGGAGGAAGGCGAGGAGGTGCCTGTTGACCACCCGTACGGATCGCACCGCCGCTGTCCGCATCGCCTGGGCCGCGACCAAGCTGACCAGGGCGGGCAGACACCCCATCGCCATCGGAAGACTCGCCGCGACCGTCGGCATGGACCCCGCCGAAGCCCACCGGCTGATGGACCTGATGGGTTTCGCCATCCGCGACGGCCTGGTCGTGATGGACCGTGGCTCGCGCCCGGCCGACCGCGCGGGCTCCGACCGGTACCGCGTCGACTTGTTCCTCCTGGCCGTCGCCACCGGTGAACCCGTGCACGCGGACGCGGTCTGCCCGGCGACCGGGGCCCGCGTCCGGGTTCACTTCACCAGGGAAAGGGTCTTGAGCGTCGACCCGCCGCAGGCCGTGGTCGCCGCGTCGCGGTTGTCCGGTATCGACCTCGCCCTCGGCCAGGACTACGTCGAGGCCCTGGTCTGCACGCAGTTCTTCGCGTCGAAGGAGGCGGCCTCGGGCTGGCTGCTGGAGAACATCGACGGCCGGGTCCTGTCCGTGCCGGACTACCTGGCGCACACCCGGCGGATGGTCGCGGCGCTGGAGGCCTGGCCGACGATCTGACGAAACGCCGGGTTTGTACCTGGTCGCGAGGCATCCGGGGCGATTCGTTAGCCTTTGACGTCGGCGAAAAGCCGTCGAATCGCAGAATCGTGATGCCGAAGGAGAGCACCCGCAGTGCTTCGCACCCACAAAGCCGGCACCTTGCGTGCCGAGCACGCCGGTCAGACGGTCACCCTCACCGGATGGGTGGCCCGGCGGCGCGATCACGGCGGCGTCATCTTCATCGATCTGCGCGACGCCAGCGGCGTGAGCCAGGTCGTCTTCCGCGAGGGCGAGATGGCCGAGCGCGCCCACCAGCTGCGCTCCGAGTACTGCGTCCGCATCGTCGGCGAGGTCTCGAAGCGGCCGGAGGGCAACGCCAACACCGAGATCCCCACCGGCGAGATCGAGGTGCTGGCCACCGAGCTCGAAGTGCTGTCCGAGGCCGCGGTGCTGCCGTTCCCGATCGACGACCGGGTCGACGTCGGCGAGGAGGTGCGGCTCAAGCACCGTTACCTCGACCTGCGCCGCAGCGGCCCCGCGGCCGCGATGCGCCTGCGCAGCGAGGTGAACCGCGCGGCCCGCGAGGTGCTGCACGCGCAGGAGTTCGTCGAGGTCGAGACCCCGACCATGACCCGCTCCACCCCTGAGGGCGCCCGCGACTTCGTGGTCCCCGCCCGGCTCAAGCCCGGCTCGTGGTACGCGCTCCCGCAGTCGCCGCAGCTGTTCAAGCAGCTGCTCATGGTCGGCGGTCTCGAGCGGTACTACCAGATCGCGCGCTGCTACCGGGACGAGGACTTCCGCGCCGACCGGCAGCCGGAGTTCACCCAGCTCGACATCGAGATGAGCTTCGTCGAGCAAGACGACGTCATCGCACTCGGCGAGGACATCGTGACGGCGCTGTGGAAGCTGATCGGCGCCGACATCCCCCGGCCGTTCCGGCGCATCACCTACGCCGAGGCGATGGAGAAGTACGGTTCGGACAAGCCGGACCTGCGCTTCGACCTCGAACTCACCGACATGACGGCGTTCTTCGCCGACACCCCGTTCCGCGTGTTCCAGGCACCGTACGTCGGCGCCGTCGTGATGGCGGGCGGGGCCGACCAGCCGCGCCGCACCCTCGACGCCTGGCAGGACTTCGCCAAGCAGCGCGGCCACCGCGGTCTCGCCTACATCCTGGTCAACGAGGACGGCACGCTCGGCGGGCCGGTCGCGAAGAACCTGTCGGAGAAGGAGCGCGAGACGGTCGCCGAAGCCGTCGGCGCCAAGCCTGGCGACTGCGTCTTCTTCGCCGCGGGCAAGCCCGCCGACGCGCGTGCGCTGCTGGGCGCCACCCGGCTGGAGATCGGCAGCCGTCTCGGCCTGATCGACGAGAACGCCTGGTCGTTCGTCTGGGTCGTCGACTTCCCGATGTTCATCTCGGCCGAGGAGTCCGACGACGTCGCGGTCGGCGGCGGCAAGTGGAAGGCCCTGCACCACGCCTTCACCTCGCCGACCCCGGAGTGGATCGGCAAACTCGCCGACGACCCCGGCAACGCGCTGGCCTACGCCTACGACATCGTCTGCAACGGCAACGAGATCGGCGGCGGTTCGATCCGTATCCACCAGCAGGAGCTGCAGAAGCAGGTCTTCGAGCTGATGGGCCTGTCCGAGGAGGAGGCGCAGGAGAAGTTCGGCTTCCTGCTCGACGCCTTCGCCTTCGGCCCGCCGCCGCACGGCGGGATCGCGTTCGGCTGGGACCGGATCGTCATGCTGCTGGCCAAGGCCGAGTCGCTGCGTGACGTGATCGCGTTCCCGAAGACCGGCGGCGGGTTCGACCCGCTGACCGCGGCTCCCGCGCCGATCACCGCGGAGCAGCGCAAGGAGGCGGGCATCGACGCCAAGCCCGCGCCGCCCGTGAAGAACTGATGCTCCACCTCAGGGCCGTGTGCCCGCCGGACCGGACCGAAGAAGCGATCCGGATCCTGCGGGCACACGCCGGGACGGCGCACCTCGTGGTGCATCGCGGAGTGGCGGTCGCGCCCGAGGGCGACCTGATCGAGGCGGACATCGCGCGCGAGGCGACCGACGAGATCGTCGAGTCGCTGTGCGGGCTCGACCTCGACCACACCGGCGGGATCACGCTGGAAGCCCTGGACACCGCGGTCTCCGACGCCGCCGACAAGGCGGAGGAGGCCGCGCCGGGCGAGGCCGCGGACGCGGTGGTGTGGCAGGAACTCGTCGGCCGCACCGGCGAGGAGTCGCGCCTCACCTGGACATTTCAGGCGTTCCTGACCATCGCGTGCTTGTTGGCGGCGGTCGGTGTCATCACGAACTCGGCGGTCACCATCGTCGGCGCGATGGTGGTGGGGCCGGAATTCGGACCGCTGGCGGCGATCGCAGTCGGTCTGGTGCTGCGCCGGAAAGACCTCGTGAAGCAGGGCGGAATCGCGTTGCTAGGCGGCTTTCCGATCGCGATGGTCATCACGCTCGGTGTGGTACTGGTGGGTGGTGCCACCGGCGTGCTCGAAGTGAGCAAGCTCGCCGAGAACCACGAGGTGGATTTCGTCTACAAGGTCGGAGTCGCGTCGCTCATCGTCGCGCTGCTCGCCGGCGCGGCCGGGATGCTTTCCATGACTTCGGCCAAATCCGCCGCGCTCGTCGGCGTGTTCATCTCGGTGACGACGGTGCCCGCGGCGGGTTACGCGGTGGTCGCGGCGGTTGCCGGTCAGTGGGAACGGTGCCTTTATTCGGCCGGTCAGCTGCTGGTCAATCTCATCGGAATCGTTGCAGCTGCGGCCATTGTGCTGACATTGCGCCGTCGTGGGCAACGATCGAGGGTGACGGAACGTCCGCTTTCACGCGGATGAGTCCCAGATCGCGCCAGTGCGCGCGATTGCCCGGATCTCAGTGGTCATGGTTGCTCAGTCACGAGTAGGGTCGGTGGCAATGACAGTCGATACCTCCTCTGCCGACGATTCGACCGTCGGAGCTGGAGCCGAAACCCTCGCCGTCGCGGCCGCACTCGCCGCCGGCGAGTCGGTCCTCTCACGCCGATTCGGCAGCGCGATCACCCTCGTCGCCCCCGAAGACCTCGCCGGCAGTGGCCCGGCCACGGTCGTGCGGGCGCGGGTGGCGTCGTCGCCGTTCGCGCTGCCACGCACGCTGGTCATCAAGCACTACCCCGACCAACCCGAACCGGGACGGCCCGACCCGTTCGCGCAGGAGGCGGTCAGCTACCAGCTGTTCACCGCGCTCGCGCCGGAGGACCGCATGTGCCCGGAGCTGCTGGCCCACGACGGCCGGGACCGCGTCCTGGTGATCGAGGACCTCGGCGGCGTCCCGACGCTGCACGACAAGCTCCACGCGCGTGACGCGCGCGGCGCCGAACGCGCGCTGCTGTCCTGGGCCCGGTCGCTGGGCAGGCTGCACGCGAGCACGGCGAGCCGCGAACCCGATTTCAACGCGCTGCTGCGCCGTCTCGGCGGCCCGGTCAAGAACGAGGACGCGCCGCTGCCCGCGGTCTGCGCGCAACTGCCCGGCCTCCTGGAGGAACTGCTCGACGTCGAGACGCCGGAGCCGGTGCAACAGCGGGTCATGGAGGTCGCCGAGCGAGCGGGTTCGCCGTCGTACCGGGCGTTCAGCCCCGTGGATCTCAGCCCGGACAACAACCTCGTGACCAGCGGAGGAGTGCGGTTCCTCGACTTCGAACGCGGCCGGGTGCGCAGCACTTTGATGGACGCGGCGTACCTGCGGCTCCCGTTCGCGTCGAGTGAGGACGCGCTGGCGCTGCCGCCGGGGATGAGCGAGGCGATGATCGCGGCCTGGCGGGCCGAGGTCGTCTCGGTCTGGCCCGCGCTCGCGGACGAAGACGCGCTGGCCGAGCACCTGATGGACGGTCAGCTGCTGCTGCTGTGGGTCATCACCTGGGAGATCCTGCCGGAGCTGGACCTGGACCGGCACGCCACGCCGATCAGCCGGGAGGCTGCGCTGGTGACCTGGTGGCGGGAACTGGCCAAACATTCGCTGCGTGCTCGCCTGACCCACATCTCCGAGCACGCCACCCGGGTCGCCGCGGCGCTCGGCGCGCGGCTGGGGCCGCACGCGGATCTCGCGTTCTATCCGGCGTTCCGCTAGCCACCGCACGGACTTTTCGCTCGACCGTCCTCGCCGCGTTACCCAGGCATCACCACGGGTGAGTCTGCGTGGCCGATGGTGGCTACCGTGACCGTGATCAGTGTCGAAGTCACTCCGAGTCCCGAACCTCTCCTTCCTCCCGCGCCCGCCGTTCCGAGGTCCGCGCGCAGACTGGTCGTTCTCGGCGATTCCACGGCCGTGGGCCTTGGCGACCCGCTGCCGGACCGAGGCGGCTGGCGCGGGGTCGGCCCGCTCGTCGCCGAGGCGCTGGGTGTCGAGCCGGACGGCTACCTGAACCCGTCGTTCACCGGTGCCCGCATGGGCTGTGTGCTGACGAAGCAGCTTCCCGCGGCCGTGGCGCACCGGCCGGACGTCGCGCTGGTGGTGGCGGGGATGAACGACACGCTGCGCCCCGATTTCAGCGCCGAGAAGATCGCCGCGGACCTCACCGAGGTGATCCGTGCGCTGGCCGCCGTCGGCACGACCGTGGTCCCGGTGCGCTACCACGACCACGGCAAGGTGTTCCGCCTCCCGCAGTCGCTGCGGCGGGCGTTGAGCCAGCGGGTGGCCGAGCTGAACGCCGCCATCGACGGGGTCGTCGAACGCGAGAGCGTGCCGTGTCTCGACCTCGAACTGCTGCCGGGCGCCTACGACCTCACCGCGTGGAGCGTCGACCGGCTGCACCCGTCGGAACTCGGGCACCGGATGCTGGCGACCGGGTTCACCGAACGGCTCGCCGAGGCCGGGTTCGCGGTGCCGCGGCCGGTCAGCCTGACCTGCTCGGGAGGCGTGGAGCCGAGTACCGCCGGGCACGTCGGCTGGCTGGTGCTGAAGGGCGTCCCGTGGGTGTGGCGGCGCGGCCGGGAGTTCGTGCCGTACGCGGCCGTGATCATGTGGCATTCGTTCCGGGAGCGGCTGCGCTGACCGGTGGCCGGAACCGTCGGTGGGTACGGCTACCGTCGACATCGTGGCACAGGACGAACTCTTCACCGTGAACCCCGATCTCGGGCCGCCGCCGGAGCCGGCCGAGCCGAGGGAGACCAAGGGGGGTGGGTCCCTCGGAGAGGGGGGCGGGAAAAACACCGCCGTCCCGGCGGGCTCACCGCTGGCGGTGCGGATGAGGCCGCGTTCGCTCGACGAGGTCGTCGGCCAGCAGCACCTGCTGCGGGAGGGGGCGCCGCTGCGGCGGCTCGTCGAAGGCGCGGCTCCCGCTTCCGTGCTGCTCTACGGTCCGCCGGGGACGGGCAAGACCACGTTGGCGAACCTCGTCTCGGCCGCGACCGGCCGCCGGTTCGTGGCGATGTCGGCGTTGTCGGCGGGGGTGAAGGAGGTGCGCGGGGTCATTCAGGAGGCACAGCGGAGGCTTCGATATAACGCCGAGAACACGGTGCTGTTCATCGACGAGGTCCACCGGTTCTCCAAGACCCAGCAGGACGCCCTGCTCGGCGCCGTCGAGGACCGGACGGTGCTGCTGGTGGCTGCCACGACGGAGAACCCGTCGTTCTCCGTCGTCTCGCCGCTGCTTTCGCGGTCGCTGGTGCTGCAGTTGCGGCCGCTGACCGACGCCGACATCGTCGCGCTGATCGAGCGTGCCTTGGCCGACGAACGCGGCCTCGGCGGCGAACTCACCCTGACCGAAGACGCGCGGGAACATCTGGTGCGGCTGGCCTCCGGCGACGCGCGGCGCGCGCTCACCGCGCTGGAGGCGGCCGCGGACGCGGCGAGCGCGACCGAGGCCAAGACGATCGACCTCGCCATCGTCGAGTCCACAGTGGACAAGGCGGCGGTGCGCTACGACCGCGACGGCGATCAGCACTACGACGTCATCAGCGCGTTCATCAAATCGATCCGAGGGTCCGATGTGGACGCCGCGCTGCATTACCTTGCGCGGATGATCGAGGCGGGGGAGGACCCGCGGTTCCTGGCCCGGCGGCTGGTGGTGCACGCGAGCGAGGACATCGGCATGGCCGATCCGACGGCGTTGCAGTCGGCCGTCGCGGCGGCGCACGCCGTGCAGTTCATCGGTATGCCGGAAGGCCGTCTCGCGCTCGCGCAGGCGACCGTGCACCTGGCGACGGCACCGAAGTCGAACGCCGTCATCACCGGCATCGACGCCGCGCTCAGCGACGTCCGGTCCGGGCGGATCGGGACGGTGCCGCCGCATCTGCGGGACGGGCACTACGCGGGAGCGGAGAAACTCGGCAACGCGAAGGGATACCGGTATCCGCACAACGTGCAGGAAGGTGTTCTGGCGCAACAGTACCCGCCGGACGAGCTGGTGGGGCGGGACTACTACGAGCCGACGCAGCGAGGGGTGGAGCGGACGTTGTACGAGCGGGTGCCGAAGCTGCGGCGCACGATCCGGGGTGAGCGTTAGTCCGCATTCGAGCGATGCCGGCTTCCAGCCGGGACGCGAGCGCCGGTCCTTCGGTCGTGATCGGTCCGGTCACGCGGGTTCCGCCAGGTGGTTCCCAGGTTCGATCCATGACGGCGCTGCCGAGTAGTGAAGGCCCCCTTCCTTGCGCTAGACGCAAGGAAGGGGCACGATCATGATCAGCACCGGCGTCCGCGCGTCCTTCATCGAGNCCCGTCGCCGGTGTGGCTGGCGGGCTCCTCGGGGTCAGTGGTGGTGGAGGGTGTTGCGGCGGGGTTGTCGGAGCGCATCTCGGTATTGGGGCGGGATGAACTCCGGTAATCCGTCGGCGGCCGTGCGGACTTCCCAGTCGCCGTGGTGGATCAGGCGGTGGTGGAAGCCGCAGAGCAGCACGAGGTTTCGGAAGTCTGTGGGTCCGCCGTCTGCCCAATGTGATGAGCGTGGCAATTCTTGGGCTTGCGATGGCAGCCGGGGAAGGCCTCAAACTGCTGTACCGCGAGGCCGGCGTCCTGATCCTCGACGAACCCACCGCCGTGCTGACCCCGCAGCTACACCGGCACGTGGAAGGGTGTCCCCGGTCGTCGCACGGCGTCGGCGGCCTGGCGCGTTGTGCCAGCTCGGTGAGCTGGCCGAGGCGGGCGTCCGCACGTTCCTGCGGCGATGACGGCGTCACCCAGCAGCTGATCCACCCGGAGTACCCGGCGTTCGCCACCCCGGAGGCGCACCGGGGCATGGTGTGGACGCGGGCCGCGTTCAGCCCGCTGGTGTTCACCCTCCCGATGACCGAGTACCTCGCCGCGCGGGTGATCGCCATTGAGATGGAACTCTCCACGTTGCCGGTGTTCGCGGCATTGCGCGGCCTGCGGGCCGGTGGTGTGCTCGTGATCGACGGCGACGCGCGGCCCGAGCACCCCGACCCGTCGGACTACGACCCGCATCGCGACGTCGTGGCCGCCGGGGTGGCGAGGGCGACTCGCGTGGCGCTGGACGCTCTCATCGACGTGGAAGGGGCGGAATGACCGAAGTGTGGCGAAAAGCGGCGCTCGAGCTTGCGGGCACCCTGGCGGCGGACGCGGCCGAGCGGGACCTCGCCGGAGATCTCCCGGTACGGGAAGTCGGCCTCCTGCGCGAGTCCGGGCTGTTACCCCTGCTCGACACCGCCGGCTGGGCGGCCGCGAACGAGGCCACCCGGATCGTCTCCGCCGCGGACGCGTCGGTCGGCCATCTGCTCGGTTACCACTACCTGCAGCTTTGGCGCACCGGCCTGTTCGGGCCGCGCGCGGCGAGCGAACCGGGCTGGTTCTGGGCGGGCGTGAGCAACCCGCTCGACGCCGCCCTGCTCCTGACCCCGGCCGGCGGCGGCTTCACCGTCGAGGGCACCAAGACCTTCGCCACCGGCGCGGCCGTCGCCGACCGCCTGGTGGTCAGCGCGACGAGGACCGACAACGGCGAGAAGCTGACCTTCGTCGTCGACGCGCGGGCAGACGGGATCACCTTCCCCGGTGACTGGGACAACATCGGCCAGCGGCTCACCGCGAGCGGCGCGGTGCGGTTCGAGGACGTCCACGTCGCCAAGGACGACGTCCTCGGCGCCCAGCCGGAAGACCAGTCGGATCCGAGGGTGCCCCGCATCTCCCTGGCGGCGATCGGCTTCCAGCTGATGCTCGCGCAGGTGTACGTCGGCCTCGCGGCAGGCGCGCTCGACGCCGCGGCGGTGTACACGCGGGAGACCGCGCGGCCCTGGACACTGTCCGATGTGGACAAAGCGGCCCAGGACCCGTACATCCTGGCCGGATACGGCGAACTGGTCGCGACGGCACGGGCGGCCGGATTCGCCGTCGACGCCGCGGTCGCCGCCCTCGGCGAGGCCGACGAGCGCGGCTTCGAGCTGACCCCCGCCGAGCGCGCCGAAGCGGCGATCACGATCTCGTCGGCGAAGATCGTCGCGAGCCGGGCCGCGGTCGAAACCACGAGCAAGGTCTTCGAGTTCACCGGCGCGCGGGCCACCGCGACGAAGTACGGCTTCGACCGCTTCTGGCGCAACGCCCGCACGCTGACCTTGCACGACCCCGTGACGTACAAGGCGCGCGAGGTCGGCGATCACTTCCTCAACGGGATCCCGCCGTGCCTTTCGGGGTACAGCTGATGACGCTGCCGATCCTCGCCGAAAGCGTCCGCCTCGACGACGAAGGCGTGCACATCCTCGACCGCCGGATCTTCCCGTTCGAGCGGGAATGGGTCCTCTGCCGGACTTCGGAAGAGGTCGCGGTGGCCATCGAAGAGATGGTCACGCAGTCCTCCGGGCCGTATTTCGCCGCGTTGGGCGCGATGGTGCTCGCCGCTCGCGAGGCGTCCGGGCTCGCGGACCCGCGGGCGTACCTGGAGCGGGCGGGGAAGCGGATCATCGCGACCCGCAAGACCAACAACCACCTGCGCAAGGCCGTCGCCGTCGTACTGTCCGAAGTGGACAAATCGGCGGGTGGCCTCATCGTGGCCGCGTCGAGGGGAGCGCGAGCAGGTGACGAATTGTATCGGTCGCGCAGCCGTGCGCTCGGCGAGCACGCGGCGGCGCTGGTGCCGGGCGGGGCGACCGTGCTGACGCATTGCTGGGCGGACCTCTACCTGGTCGAATTCGTGCTCGCCGCGCGACGGCAGGGCAAGGAGTTCTCCTTCCTGTGCACGGAAACCCGTCCGTACCTGCAGGGTGCGCGGCTGACCGCCGAGACACTCGCCGAGATGGGCGCCGACACCCGGCTGATCACCGACGGGATGGGCGCCGCGGTGCTGTCCTCCGGAGAGGTCGGCGCGCTGGTGACCGCGGCCGACCGGGTCACCATGGACGGTCATGTGGTCAACAAGATCGGCACGCTGGGGCTCGCGGTGGCGGCGGAGGCGTTCGGCGTGCCGTTCTACGCGATGGTCCAGGCGCCCGACCAGGCGGCGCCGACCGGTGCCGACGTGCCGATCGAATACCGCGACGGCGACGAGGTGCTGCGCGCGCTCGGCCACCGCGTCGCGAGCGAACGCGTCCGTGGGCACTATCCGGCCTTCGACGTGACACCACCGCGGTTCGTGACCGCGGTGGTGACCGACCGCGGGACCTTCGAGCCCGGACGGCTCCGCGAGTACTACGCAGAAGGGGAAGCGAACCAGTGACCGCAACGCTGACCGCCCGATGGGTGGTCCTCGACATCGAGGGCACGCTGACCGCCACCGGCTACGTGCACGTGACCCTCTACGACTACGCGCGCCCGCGGCTGGGCCCGTGGATCGACGACCACCCGGACGATCCCGAGGTCGCCGGCGCCGTGGCCCGGATCAAGGAACTCGGCGGGCTCCCGGCGGACGCGTCCACAGTGGACGTCGTGCGGGTGCTGCACGGCTGGATGGACGCGGATCAGAAGATCGCGCCGCTGAAGACGTTGCAGGGGCTCATCTGGCAGCGCGGGTACGCCGAGGGCGACCTCACGACGGAGTTCTTCGGCGACGTCGCCCCGGCGCTGCGGTCGTGGCACGAGTCCGGCCTGCGGCTCGCGGTGTTCTCCTCCGGCTCGGTCGCCGGGCAGATCGCGTCGTTCTCGCGGACCACCGACGGCGACGTCACCGGCTTGTTCGAGAAGCATTTCGACACAGTCAACGCCGGGCCGAAACGTGAGGCGCCGTCGTACCGCGCGATCGCCTCGGCGCTGGATGCCGAGCCGGGGGACATCGTGTTCTTCTCCGACGTCCCGGCCGAGCTCGACGGGGCCGCCGCCGACGGCTGGCAGACCGTCGGCCTCGCCCGCGACGGTGAGCCGTTCGGGGATGCGAATTTCGGGACACACCGGACCATCCGGACATTCGACGAGGTGAAGGTCGTCCCTCGATGAGTCTCCTGGAACTCGCCGGGCGCGCGCTGGCCGAAGAGTCCGCCCGGTTCGCCGGAATGGGCTGGATGCGGGGCACGTCCGGCAACCTCTCGGTGGTGCTCGGCCGTGATCCGCTGAGGGTCGCCGTCACCGTCAGCGGCCGGGACAAAGGCGAGCTGACCAGCGACGACGTCGTGGTGGTCGGCGAAGACGGGCTGGCCGTCGCCGACCAGCCGCATCCGGACAAGGTGCCGTCGGCCGAGGCGGGACTGCACGCTCGGATCGCGGCGGTGTCGGGCGCGGGCGCGGTGATCCACGTGCACGCCCTCGCGCCGGTGGTCGCCGCCGAGCACTGGCCGGACGGCGTCGAACTGCGTGACCTGGAGATGCTCAAGGGTTTCGGCCGCGCCGCCCACGACGACCTGGTGACCATCCCGGTGATCGCCAACGGTCAGGACATGCGCGTCCTCGGTGACGCGTTCGAGGCGGGGTTCCTGGCGGACACGCCGGCGGTGATCGTCGCGCGGCACGGCATCTACGTGTGGGGAGATGACCTGCGCCACGCGCGTCATCGCCTGGAATGTTTGGAGTGGTTGCTCCGGTTCCGGGTAGAGACAAGACTTGTCGGTGGAGAAAGGGGAGTGCGATGACCCTGCTGACCGTGTGGCCGGACGACCGGCCCGGCGAGATCGCGCTCAGGACCGAGGACCCGGCCGTGATCACCGGGGAACTCGGGCGGCTCGGTGTCCGCTTCGAACGGTGGGACCTCGTCCCGGATCTGCCGCGCGAAGTGACGCCCGAACAGGTGCTGGCCGCCTACGAGGAGCCGATCGGCAAGGTCTCGGCGGCCGAGGGCTACACGTTCGTGGACGCCGTCCGCATGACCCCGTCGGACGGGCCCGGCTGGGCGGCCGAGGCCGCCGAAGCCCGGCAGAAGTTCCTCGCCGAGCACACCCACGACGATGACGAGGACCGCTTCTTCGCGCGCGGGTCCGGCGTGTTCTACCTGCACGTCGGGGGCAAGGTGTACGCGGTGCTGTGCGAGGCGGGGGACCTGCTGAGCGTGCCCGCGAACACCACGCACTGGTTCGACATGGGGACGCGGCCCGACTACGTGTCCATCCGGTTCTTCCACGACGACGGCGGGTGGGTCGGCAAGTTCACCGGCGCCACGCTGGCGGGGGACTTCCCGGGGTTCGACGAGTTGACCGCCGGGCGTTACTGAGCGCTTGGGGCTCGTGAGTGGTGAGGACGGTTAGAACCAGATCGGAAGAGCG
>NZ_CP150484.1:6754745-6873032 GCF_037997115.1 Amycolatopsis coloradensis | reverse complement strand
TTCCGATCTGTGAGGACGGTTAGAACCGTCCTCACCACTCACGAGCCTTCGCGCGCTGCCGGGCTCTGTCAGGCGGGGGTCCAGAGGGCAGGCACGTTCGGCGGCTCCCAGCCGGGCAGCGACCGGTGGCCCTGCCGGCATACGTAGGCCGCGCCGTTGTGGGTCACACGAGCACCCGCGGCGTAGTCGACGTTCGGCTTCCAGGCGTCGGACGGCACCGTGGTGGTCGTCGTCGGGGTGGTGGTCGTCGTCGGACTCGTCGTGGTGGTCGTCGTACCGGTGGTCGTGGTGGTGGTCGTGGTCGGCGGGGTACCGCCGCCACGCGGGTGATCCGACGCGATCGCGTAGGTCGTCCCGCCGAAGGTGAACGTGAAGTTCGACGGCGAGGCGATCGGCATGTAGTAGTTCAGCCGGATCTCGACGGTGGCGCCCGGTGCGATGTTCTGCCAGGTCGGCACGGTCACCGCGACGTGCTGGAAGTCGCCCTTCATCCCGCCGACGTTGGGCCCGCTGTGGCCCTTGCTCGTGACCGTCAGGCCGAAGCCCGACTGGTCGGACATGCTGCCGGGCGCACTGGTCCCGTAGTCGAACTCGATCTTCGTTCCACCGGGGATGGTGGTGGTCGAATTGTTGGTGATGCGCATCCGCGGGGTGATCGGGTAGTTCGCGTCGCCCAGCGCGAATCCGGTCAGGTTCACGTTCGCGTTCAGCACCGACGAAGGCGCGGGACGCGGCGACTTGGCGTTGCCGTACGGGGCGGCGCCGCGCAGTCCGTCGTTGATCTTCGTGATCAGCGTGTCGCCCATGAAGTACTGGCCCTTGGCTTCGTCGAAGGCGTAGTCGCCCGCCAGTTCCCAGATCATGATGCCGCCGATGCCCTTGTCGGCCACGTACTTGGCCTTCGTGGCGAGCGAGGCCTCGTCCTCAGTGGACAGGAACACCTTCTTGTCGTTGTTCCACAGCCACGGTGTCACCATCGTGTTGTCGTAGAACCTGTCGTAGGAGCCGGAGATCCGGTCCGCCGGGTCGGTCTTCGGGGTCAGCCCGTACGCCTCCAGATAGTCCGGGGTGATCTCGTTTTCGAGGTTCTTCGCGTGCCACATCGGGTTCGCGCCCGCGGGGACCTCGCCGCCCGCCAGGCCGAGGTCGTGCCAAAGGTTGTCGATGCCGATCGCGCCGTTGCCGCACGGCACCGTCGAACCGACGTGTGACCCGGTGCCCGGTGGACACTGTTTCTGGTCCGGCAGCGGAGCCTTGCCCCACAACCCGTTCGTCCCGCCGGACACGCCTTGCCAGCCGCGGGTGTAGAACCCGACGCCGATGTTGATCCGGCCGGCCTGCATCGCACCGCGGAAGTAGTGATAGGCCCAGTCGGTGTTGAGATAGCCCTGCCCGTCGTACTGCGGTGTCGTGTACACCTGCCAGTGCGCGAGTTCCGCGTCGTTGCCGGAGTCGTAGAGCGCGGCGTTCGGCCCGACGAACTGGTTCCACGCGCCGTGCAGGTCGTAGCTCATCATGTTGGCGTAGTCGAGATAGCGCGTGACGCCGTAGACCTCCTGGCCGCGCAGCAACCAGCCGGACGCGGGCACGGCGGCGGTCAGCAGGTAGTGCTTGCCGTCGGCGGCGCCCGCGCGGTCGAGCTTCTCGCGCAGCGTGCGCATCAGGTTCTCGTAGCCCGCCCAGAGGGTGCCCCGGTTGGCCTGCGCGATCCAGTAGTCGTCCGGGTTGCCGGCGTAGTTCGCCGACGTCGCGTACTCGTAGTCGATGTCCGCGCCGTTGAAACCGTAGGTGCGCAGGAACTGCACGACGGAATCCGCGAAGACGTCGATACCCGCCTGGGTCTGCGTCATCTTGTAGAACCCGCCGGAGGCGTTGCGGGTGCCGTCGGGGTTCAGGAAGCCACCTGTCTCGGCCCAGCCGCCGATCGAGATCAGCGACTTCACGTTCGGGTGCTGCTTCTTGTACTTGGTCAGCAGGTTGAAGTGTCCCTTGTAGGGCAGCGACGGATCCATCTCGGCGCCGGGAACGCCCGGCCATTCCATGCCGATGGACTCGTTGGTCTCGGTCGGCGCGCCGACCGAGACCTTGTTCTGCGCGTCCACATGCGCGAACGCGTAGTTGAGGTGGGTGACCTTCGACCACGGGATGTTGTTGACCAGATAGGCCGGTGCGCCGTTCTTCCCGGTGCGCCAGCTGGTGAAGTAGCCGATCACGCGGCGGGAATGCCCTTCTCCCAGGGATTCGCGGCCCGCGGTGTCGTAGACGGTGCAGTAGGGGGTGTCGACGCCGGGTGTCCGGTACAGCCCGTCGGGACGGCAGTCCTCATGGCCTGCCGCGCTCGACGGGGACGGGGTGATGACGACGATCATGAGTCCGGCCAGCGTGATGAGCGACGCCAGCAGGGGGAGTAGTTTCCTGGTTCTCCTTGGCACGCCGAACCTCCGACAGTGGAAGATGGCCCTCGGTCCCAGCAGCTTGAGCCGCTGACCTGCCGCGCGTCAATAGGTGTAGACCAATTTCCATCCGGTGCCGTACGGCGGAGCGTACCTGTGGTCCGTCAGGTCCGGCTTCGTCGGTGATGGCCATACTCCAGGCCCCATCCGGCGCGTGTTATGCCGCCGTTTCCCGCACCACGAAGGAAAACTCGTTCCCGTCGGGATCCGTCATCGTCATCTGTTCCTCCACCATGCCGGGGTGTGAAGCGCCGAGCGCGACGAGCCGCTCGGCTTCCGGCAGAGAACCGCTCAGGACGAAACGCAGCCGGTTCGGCCCGGTTTTCGGGGTGAACGGCGGACCGCCCCAGGTGATCTTCGGGCCACCGTGCGGCGACCGGATCGCCGTCTCCTGGTCCTTGTCCCACACCAGCGGCCAGCCGAGCGCTTCGCTCCAGAAGTAGCCGGCCGCCTGCGAACCGTCGCACGCGACGGCGCCGACGAATCCGCATTCGGCGAGGAAGTCGTTGCCCGGCTCGATGACACAGAACTCGTTGCCTTCGGGGTCGGCGAGCACCACGTGTTCTTCCTCCGGACGCTGGCCGACGTCGATGTGGCCGCCGCCGAGTTCGAGCGCCTTCGCGACCGTCAACCGCTGGTCTTCCGGGGATTCGCTCGTCAGGTCGAAATGCATCTGGTTCTGGCGGGTCTTCGGTTCTGCCGACGGCACGAAACCGAGCCGGAAACCGGTGTCGTCTTTCGGGATCAGGGTGTCGCCGTCGGTTTCCCAACCGAGGAGACCCGCCCAGAAACGCGCCAGACGCCCAGGGTCGTGCGCGGCGAAACAGAGCGCGTGCAAGGTGACGGTCATAAGCGACGCTAGAAACGCCGGCGACCCACATGCAATCGAATAAGGTGCGCTCCCCCACGGAGTGGACCCGCTTCAATCCGGTGGGGGACGCGGCGGACCGGGGCGGCTGTGATCGTTGAAACCGATCAAGCGAGCGGAACCCGATCGTCCGAGGAGCACGTATGACCGTCCACCAAGCCGCCGCGACCGGGCGACTGCGCACCGCGTGGAACAGAGCACACGCCCCGGTGCCCGGAGTCCCCTGGTGGGCCAAGGTCGCCGCCTACGCCATCCCCTTCACCGTGCTCCCTTCCGGCCTTTGGCGGATCATGACCGTCGTCTTCGACGTCGGCGGTGACGGCCCGCACGGTTCGGGCCAGCTCCCGTCGTGGTTGCCGGGGCCGGTGTACGTCATCGCGTTGTCCGTCGTCGCGGAACTGTTCGCCTTCACCGCCATCGGGCTGGTCGCCGAGTGGGGAGAGGTTCTCCCGCGCTGGATTCCGCTGCTGGGCGGCCGCAAGGTACCGCCCCTCGCCGCCGTCGTGCCCGCCGCTCTCGGCGCCACGATCCTGACCGTTCTGTGGACCGCCGCCATCGCCACCGAGATGTCCGGGCGCACCCTCCAAGGCGATCCCCTTCCGGACGACTACCCCACGAAGTCACTGGACGGCTGGCAACTCGCCTTCTTCGAACTCACCTACGCCCCGCTCCTGCTCTGGGGACCGCTGCTGGCGGCGGTCTGCTTCGCGTACTGGCGGAGGCGCCGGCAGTGATCGAGCACAAGTCCGTGAAGGCCTCCTTGAGGACCCAGAGTCCCTCAAGGAGGCCTTCACGGAACGATCAGCANAGTCCGTGAAGGCCTCCTTGAGGACCCAGAGTCCCTCAAGGAGGCCTTCACGGAACGATCAGCAGGAGACGCCGGTCCGCCCGTTCTCCACCCGCGCGGTCAGCGTCCGCAGGAACGACGGATCCCCGTCCGCGGTGACCTTCACGTCGTACCAGCCGCCCGAAACCGGCCAGTCCACCGTGACCGAACGCCCGGCCCCGACCCGCACGACGCGCGTGAACCGCGAAGACGACAGCCGCAGCGTCAGCGCCGAAGTGCCCGAGTTGGACAGCTTGAACTCGACACCCGAGCGCCACGTGAGGAACCGCGTCCGGACATCGACACCCGCGGCGGCCCCGCGACGGTTTCCGCGCAGTTCCCACCACGACCGGTTCGGCCCCTGGACGACGACGCGGTAGTCGTCACCGGCCAGCCGCACGAGTTCCGGTGCCTCGCCGCGGACGTCGCGGTGCGCGGGCTCGGCGAATTCGCCCTTGTACGGGTACAGCGCGAAATGCGCCGACGACGAGCCGCTGTTGGCCAGCGAAAGCACCAGATTTCCCGACTTGTCCACCGCGCCGGACACCGACACCTGGTACGGCAGCGGCCGGGACGGCCGGTTGCCGGGCTCGGCCACGGGCAGGCTCTGCTCCGCCGGGGCGGACGGCCGCCAGCGGCTGATCGGCGTGGGCACCGGGCCGGGCCGGTTCACCCGCGGCTGACGCCCGGCCCGCGAGAAGTCGAAGGCACCGGTGAGATCACCCGCGACGGTCCGCCGCCACTTGCTGATGTTGGGCTCGGCGATCCCGGTCCAGCGTTCGAGGAACCGCAGCACCGAGGTGTGGTCGTACACGGTGGAGTCGACGTTGCCGCCGATCGACCACGGCGAGACGACCGTCATCGGCACACGCGGGCCGAAGCCGAGCGGCTGGCCGTTGAAGTGGTCCGCGTCGTTGGCCGCGTTCCCGGGCGGCATCGGCGGCGGAACGTGGTCGAAGTAACCGTCGTTCTCGTCGAAGTTGATCAGCAGCACCGTCTTGGACCACGTTTCGCGGTCGGACGCCAGCGCGTCGAGCACTCGGTAGATCAGGTTCGCGCTGCCGACCGGAGTGGACGCGCCAGGGTGCTCGGAGTCCTTCGCGGACGGCACCAGCCAGCTGACCGCGGGCAGGCGCCGCGCCTGGATGTCCGCCTTCAGCCGGGTGACCAACGTCTCCGGCTCGCTGCGGTACATGGCCTTCTCGAACAGGTTCCGCTCGGCGGGCGTCAGTTTCGCGACCCCGGCGTCGAACTGCGCCAGCAGCTTGGTGCGCTCTTCGGGGGTCTTCTTGAGCAGGGTGTCGTAGAACTCTTCGGTGGTGCGGAACTTCCCCTCGACCGAAGCGAGGATCTTCGTGCCGACCTTCTTGAACGGCACGAAGTACTCGACGGCGTTGTCGGTGAAGTTGTCCCACTCCTGGTAGATCTGCCACGGCACCCCGGCGGCTTCGAGGCGCTCCGGATACGTCGTCCAGTCGTAGCCCTTGTGGTCGTAGGAGTACGCCGCGTTCGTCACCGCGCGGTTCGTCGTGCTGCCCGGTTCGAACCCGGTGGTCCCGGTCCACAGGAAGTTCCGGTTCGGGTTGGTGGAGCCGAAGATCGAGCAGTGGTAGGCGTCGCAGATGGTGAAGGTGTCCGCGAGTTCGTACTGGAGCGCGATGTCGGGGCGCTCGTAGTAGGTCATGGTGGCCGGCGTCTTCGCCGCGATCCAGCCGTTGTTCCAGCCACGCGCCCACGCCTTGCCGCTGCCGTTCCAGCTGTGGTCGAGGTCGCCGAGGTACTGGATGTCGTCCGGTTTCCGTCCGGCGAGCTCGGCCGCCTTGCGCACCGAGAACGGCAATACCGTGCCGCCCGCCGGATTCGGCTGCTCGAACACCGACGTCCCCGACGGCAGTTCGAGCGGATGCGTGTCGGAGAAGCCCCGGACACCGCGCAAGCTGCCGTAGTAGTGATCGAACGACCGGTTCTCCTGCATCAGCACGATCACGTGCTCGATGGCGTCGAGTCCGCCCCGGCGCATGGGTTCGGCCATGGCGGCGTGCACGGACGGCGGGAGAAGGGTGGTGGCGGCCGCGGCGCCGGTGGCGCCCAGCAACGTACGGCGTGACAGTTCAGGCATGCCCGAACCTTGACCCAGTGACATGAACGTCACAAGAACCGAACCGGTCGACTCGGAGTCGGTAGCCGGATGGTGACACGGCGTCCGTAGTGGTCCGCCCGTACGATTCCCGGATGGCCGTGATTCCTGAGCATCACGACGAAAACGGCGGTGGGGAAGACCTCCCGAAGCCGGTGTTCGCCGATCCCGGAGGCCGTCGCCGCGTCGTCCGCCGGATCGCGATCGGTGCCGGCGCCGCCGCCTCTTACGGAGCACTTCTCCTCTTCGCGCTCTCCGGCGTGCCTGACCTGCCCGCCGCGCTGGGCCCCAGGCCGGTACCCGGGCCAGAGATGACGCCCCCGCCGCCTACGACAACGCCGCCCACGACGACGGACGGGCCTCGAACGGCTTCACCGCCGGAATCGTGGGGAGCGCCCGAGCCGGTTCGCGAAAATTCGCCCACGAGCGCCAGGCCCGCTCCGATCCGGACCACGGCTTCACCCGCCTCGCCGGACACACGAGCACCCGCCGCCTCCTCGCAGTCGGGCAGCGACCGCCGCAACCGCCGCGCGCCCGAAGACCCGCCCAGCAAGGCGAAGACCACGCCGCCCAAGAGCGGGACGCCGACGCCCGGTTCTCCCCGGTTCGTCGTGAGGTCACTGCGCTGAGTGACCGTCCGGTGGGGTGACCCCGCTGAACGGCCGCCTGCGCGGTAACCTCACGGGCACCAAGACCGCAGACCCTTGAGGAGGGCCCGTGTCGGCAGGGCAGATCGCCGCGCTGATCGCCGCAGGAGCATTCGTCGTACTCGTCGTGCTGCTGGCGATCGTGCTGTTCAAGCTCGGCCGGACCCTGGACGAGGCCACGATCGCCATCCGCAAGGCGCACGAGAACACCGACCCGCTGCTGATCGGCGCGAACGAGACGATCACGCACGTCAACACGCAGCTGGAGCGGGTCGACGGCATCACCGCCAACGCGCAGGCCGTGTCCGGCAACGTGTCCGCGTTGTCGTCGGTGTTCACCGCGACGCTCGGCGGACCGCTGGTGAAGACGGCCGCGCTGTCCTACGGCCTCAGCAAGGCGATCAAGGCCCGCCGGAAAAAGGCGGAAGCGAAAGCCTCTCGTCCGGCGAAGAAGCGGGGCCGCAAATGAAGCGCCTGTTCTGGCTCGGCGTCGGTGTGGTCGCCGGCGTCGCCCTGTCACGCAAAGCGACGGAAACCGCTCGCCAGGCCACGCCGGCGGGGTTAGCCTCAAACCTGGGCGACGCCGTGCGGGAACTCGCGGGCGCCGTCGGTTCGTTCGGCGCGGAGGTCCGCGCCGGGATGAGCGAACGGGAACAGGAGCTGCACGACATGGTGTCCGAACGGACCGGCTTGAGCACGGCCCCCGTGACCGAGGGCAGGCACGCGGCGTCGTCGCGGCGCCCGGTCCGGCGAGCTCGCCGGGCGGAGGGCTGATCGGGTCGCCTCCGCGACCGGAAAAGATCCCAGCCCTTCGCCGTTCTCGCCTGTCCGCATTCCCCGCGCCTTCGCGCGAGCCCGTATACAAGGACGATCCCGTGGAAACACACGAAATCACGAAGCGTTTTCTGAGCCATTTCGAGAACAAGGGACATACGCGCGTCCCCAGCGCGCCGCTGATCCTCGACGACCCGAACCTGCTGTTCGTCAACGCGGGCATGGTCCAGTTCAAGCCGTACTTCCTCGGCGAGGCCCCGCCGCCGTACCCGCGCGCGACCAGCGTCCAGAAGTGCGTCCGCACGCCGGACATCGACGAGGTCGGCAAGACCACGCGGCACAACACGTTCTTCCAGATGGCCGGGAACTTCTCGTTCGGCGACTACTTCAAGGAAGGCGCCATCGAGTACGCCTGGGAGCTGATCACCAAGCCCCAGAGCGAAGGCGGCTACGGCCTCGACCCGGCCCGCATCTGGGCGACGGTCTACGAGGACGACTCCGAGGCGGCGGGCCTGTGGAAGAAGCTCACCGGCCTGCCCGGCGAGCGCATCCAGTCCCGTGACGGCAAGGACAACTACTGGGACATGGGCGTGCCCGGCCCCGGTGGCCCGTGCTCGGAGATCTACTACGACCGCGGCCCGGACTACGGCCGCGAGGGCGGCCCGGTCGCCGACGAGGACCGGTACATCGAGATCTGGAACCTCGTCTTCATGCAGGACGTGCGGGGCGACAAGAGCCCGAAGCACGGCCACAAGCCGGTCGGTGAGCTGCCGAAGAAGAACATCGACACCGGTATGGGCGTCGAGCGGGTCGCGACGATCCTGCAGGGTGTCGAGAACGTCTACGAGACGGACCTCGTCCGCCCGGTGATCGGCCGCGCCGAGGAGTTCTCCGGCCGCCGCTACGGCTCCGACCACACCGACGACGTCCGCTTCCGCGTCATCGCCGACCACGCCCGCACCGGTGTCCTGCTCATCGGCGACGGCGTCACCCCGGGCAACGACGGCCGCGGCTACGTGCTGCGCCGTCTGCTCCGCCGCATCATCCGCTCCGCGCGCCTGCTCGGCGTGCACGAGCCGGTGCTGCCCGCCTTCGCGGCGGTCGTCCGCGACACCATGGGCCCGACGTACCCCGAGCTGGTCTCCGGTTTCGACCGCATCGAGGACATCGTGCGCGTCGAGGAGGAGGCCTTCCTCTCCACGCTCACCAGCGGCTCGCGCATCTTCGACCTCGCGGCCGAGGAGACCAAGCGCGCCGGCGGTTCGCTGCTGGCCGGGGACAAGGCGTTCCAGCTGCACGACACCTACGGCTTCCCGATCGACCTGACGCTGGAGATGGCGTCCGAACAGGGCCTGTCCGTCGACGAAGAGGGCTTCCGCACGCTCATGAACGAGCAGCGGCAGCGCGCGAAGGCCGACGCGGCTTCGCGCAAGACCGGCCACGGCGACCTGTCCGAGTACCGCAAGGTGCTGGAGCGCAACGGCGAGACCGAGTTCCTCGGCTACACCGACCTGCAGGCCGAAGCGAAGGTCGTCGCGCTGCTCGAAGACGGCGTGCCGGTCTCGAGCGTCGGCGCGGGCAAGAAGGCGGAGCTGGTCCTGGACCGCACGCCGTTCTACGCCGAGAGCGGTGGCCAGGTCGCCGACACCGGCGTGCTGCTCGGCGACGGCGTCGAGCTCAAGGTCCACGACGTGCAGAAGATCGTGCCGGGCCTGTTCGTGCACCGCGTCGAGGTGCTCGAGGGCGAGGTCGGCATCGGCGGCGCGCTGACCGGTTCGGTCGACCAGCACCGCCGCCTGTCGATCGAGCGGTCCCACTCCGCGACCCACCTGGTGCACGCCGCCGTGCGCGGCGCGTACGGCAAGCGCGCGGCGCAGGCCGGTTCGCTGAACTCGCCGGGCCGGATGCGCTTCGACTTCACCACTTCCGGCGGCGTGTCGGCCGACGTGCTGACCGAGGTCGAGGAGGAGGTCAACGACTACCTCCAGACCAACGTCGAGGTGAACACCTTCGTCACCACGAAGGACAAAGCCCTCGAACTGGGCGCGGTCGCGCTGTTCGGCGAGAAGTACGGCAACGACGTCCGCGTCGTCGACATGGGCGAGTACTCCCGCGAACTCTGCGGTGGCACCCACGTCGACCGCATCGGCCAGCTCGGCCTGGTGAAGCTGGTGGGCGACTCGTCCATCGGTTCCGGCGTGCACCGCGTCGAGGCGCTCGTCGGCACGGACGCGCTGAAGTACGTCCGCAAAGAGCAGCTGCTCGTCTCACAGCTCGCGAACACCTTCAAGGTGCCGTCGGAGCAGCTGCCGTCGCGTATCGACGACGTGCTCACCCGGCTCAAGAACGCCGAGAAGGAGATCGAGCAGCTGCGCACTCAGCAGGTGCTCGGCTCGGCGGGCTCGCTCGCGGACAAGGCCGAGGACATCGGCGGCGTCGCGGTCGTGGCGGAGAAGCTGGGAGAGGGCGTCGACTCGAACGGTCTGCGCGCGCTGGCTTCGGACATCCGCGGCAGGCTCGGCAACCGTCCCGGCATCGTCGCGCTGTTCGCCCCACAAGGCGAGAAGGTCGCCTTCGTCGTCGCCACCACGAAGGCGGCGCAGGAGAAGGGCATCGCGGCGGGCAAGCTCGTCCCGTCGTTCGCCGAGGCGATCGGCGGCCGTGGCGGCGGCAAGCCGGACATGGCACAGGGCGGGGGCACCAACCCGGCCGGGGCCGAGCAGGCCATCGCCTCACTGCGCGCGGCGGTCGCCCAAGTTGGCTGACGACGCCCCCCAGCGGCGCCCGGATCGACCAGGAGAGTCCGATCCGGGGCGTGGCAGGCGGCTTGGCGTGGATGTCGGATCCGTCCGGGTCGGGGTCGCGTTGAGCGATCCCGACCCCATCCTCGCGAGCCCTCTCGTTACCCTCACTCGCGACGCCGCGGGCGACAAGGACGTCGACCTGCTCGTCGGACTCGTCACGGAACACGACGTGGTCGAGGTCGTCGTCGGCTTGCCGAGGACGCTCAAGGACCGTCATGGCCCGGCGGCCGAAGCGGCGCTGGACTATGCCGAAAAGGTCGCCGCCCGGATCGCGCCGGTGCCGGTGCGACTGGCCGACGAGCGGTTGACCACGGTGACGGCATCCAGGATGCTGTCGCAGCGTGGGGTGAAGGGACGTAAGCAACGTGCCGTCGTCGATCAGGCGGCCGCGGTCGAGATCCTGCAGGCGTGGATCGACGCGGTAGCGGCACATCGCGCACGGAAGGGCGATACATGACCGAGCCCCACGGCCGGCCCGAGCGCCGTCAGGGCGGTAGACGACGGTTGCGGGAGCCTGAGGAGGCCAGCCCGCCACCGGCCCCGCCGCGTCGACGGCCCGAACCCCAGCCGACGGGACGACGGCACGTCCGGCAGGAACCGCCCGAGCCGCCCGTACGGCGTCCGGCGGAGGAACCGCCGCGTGCCCGCCGGTCGCCGGAAGAGCCGCCGCGTGCCCGGCGCGCCGCCGACGAGCCGCAGCGTCCGGGCCCACCGAGGCGGGCACCGGAACCCGTGGCCCCGCCACCGCCTCCCGCGCCGCAACGGCGGTCCCCCCAGCCGGGTGACCGGAGTCTTGGCATGCCCGCCTATGTCCAGGACGAGGTACCCCGCCCCGGCCGCCGCCGGCGTCGCGAGGACGACGGCCCGCTCCCGGACGAGCGGCCGACCGACATCCTCCCCGCGATCCAGGAAGCGCCGATCGCCCGGCGTCCCGGCGCGGCTCCTTCTTCGCCGCCCCAAGGAAGCGAAGAGGAATACAACGAGATCTTCGGTGACGACGAGTACGACGATTATGACGAGTACGACGACTATGAGGATTACGAGGACTTCGAAGACGAAGACCGGGCCGAGCCCGAACGCATCGAGGACGAGCGTCCGGAACGACAGGGGCCGCCGCCCAAGAAACGCAAGAAGAAGCGCGCGCTGGGCTGGATCGCCGCGCTGACCGTGCTCGTCCTGCTCGCCGGTGGCGCCTACTACGGCTTCACCGAGATCTTCGGGTACGACGACTACGAAGGCACCGGCGAGAGCGACGTCCTCGTCCAGGTGGAGAAGGGCGACTCGACGTCGGCGATCGGCAACCGGCTGCAGGCGGCCGGGGTGGTCGCCAGCGGCAAGGCGTTCGTGAAGGCGGGCGAGGACAACACCGCCGTCTCGCGGCTCCAGCAGGGCTACTACGTCATGAAGACGAAGATGTCCGGTGCCAGCGCGGTCGAGAAGATGATCGCGCCCGCGTCGAAGGTCGGCCAGGTCGAGATCCGGCCGTACACCCAGTTCCACGACATCACCCAGCCCGACGGCAAGGTGACCCCTGGCGTGTATTCGTTGCTGTCCAAGGCTTCCTGCGCGGACCTGAACGGAACGAGCACCTGCATCCCGGTCGAGGAACTGCGCAAGACGATCGAGACGGCGGATCTGGCGAAGCTGGGCGTCCCGTCGTGGGCCGTCGAGTCCGCCACGAAGGCCGAGCACAAGGACCGGCGGCTCGAAGGGCTGATCGCCCCGGGCATCTACAACGTCAAGCCCGGATGGTCGGCCGAAGAGCTGCTCACGTTCGTCGTGAAGACCTCGGCGGAGCGCATCCTGAACGCCGGGCTGAGCGATCAGTCGAAGGGGCAGGGCAAGACCCCCTACGAGACGCTCATCATCGCGTCGATCATCGAACGCGAGGCGGTGAAGGCCGACTTCGGGAAGATCTCGCGGGTCATCTACAACCGGCTCGACGAGAAGATGCGGCTCGAGATGGACTCGACGGTCAACTACATCCTCGACCGGCCGACCCTGCTCACCAAACCCGAGGAACGGGAAAAAGCGGGCGCGTACAACACGTACAAATCCGTCGGCCTGACACCGACGCCGATCGCCGTCCCGAGCGCCGAGGCGATCCAGGCCGCGCTGAAGCCGACCGCGGGCGAGTGGATCTTCTTCGTCAAGTGCGAGAAGAACGGGCTCTCGTGCTTCGCGGTGACGAACGACGAGCACAACAAGAACAGGTTGGACGCGCAGAAACGTGGTGTCTACTAGCCGCAAGGCCGCGATCCTCGGGAAACCGGTCGAACACTCGCTCTCGCCCGTGCTGCACGGCGCCGCGTTCCGCGCGCTGGGGCTGGACGGCTGGACCTACGAGCGGGTCGAGATGGACGGTCCCGGGCTGCCCGCGTTCGTCGACGGTCTCGGCCCGGAGTGGGCCGGGCTTTCGGTGACCATGCCCGGGAAACGGGCCGCGCTGGAGCACGCCGACGAGGTGACGCCGCGTGCGGCGGCCGTCGGCGCGGCGAACACGTTGGTGCGCGGGGAAACCGGTTGGCTCGCCGACTGCACCGACGTCGACGGGGTCACCGAGGCGCTGCGGATCGCGGGGGAGTACTCGCCCGGCATGGACGACGCGGCCGTCGTCCTCGGCGCGGGCGGGACCGCCGCCGCGGCCGTCGTCGGGCTGGCGTCGCTCGGCGTGCGGACGGTGCGGCTCGTCGTGCGGGACCCCGCACGGGCGACCGAAACGGTCGAGGCGGCCCAGCGGGCCGGGCTCGACGCCGAGGTCCTCCGCTGGGCGGACGCGGACTTCGGGAAACTCGCGGCGGCTTCGGCGGTGCTGGTGAACACCGTGCCCCCGGACGCCGTCCGGCCGCATCTGGCGGAGCTGGCCCGCATCGGATGCGTCCTCGACGTCATCTACCACCCTTGGCCGACCGCGCTCGCCGAAGCCGTCGCCGAGCGGGGAGGGCGGCTCGCGACCGGCTTGGACATGTTGCTGCATCAGGCTTTCGGGCAGTCCGAGTACTTCACCGGGCAGCCGGCGCCGCGGGCCGAGATGCGGGACGCGTTGCGCGAGGCGACCGGCGGAATCCTTTCTCTGCCGATCGGCTGAGCGGACCACGGGAGGCCAGGTCGCACGGCTCGGCGGGTGGTGAAGGCCTCCTTCACTACCCTCAGGGTAGGCAAGGAGGCCTTCACGGACCGGTGAGCGGAACCCTCTTCGGTGAAAGAGCCTGACAAGATCGCGCTGGTTCGATAATCTGGCCGACTGCCTCGAGAGGGGTGTCGCGGCAACCTGGTGACCACCGCGCGCCCCTGGCCGAATGGCCCCGCTATCTCGGCGGCAGGGCGCTCTTGACGGGGGACGGGACGTCTGATTCCTGCTCGCGCCCTGGCGACGTGACGCGGTCGCGCGCAGACTCGCGAGGAGTGCTGAGGAAGGAACAAGGGGTCGATGCCCAAACCCGATCGAGACGACTACACCGAAGAAGACATCCACGACTCCTGGGTCGATGAGGCTCCGGTCATGAATTCCACCGTCACCCTGGCCGAATACGACCCGGAGTGGCCCGGGCTTTTCGACCGGGAAGCCAAGCGCATCAGGGGGATCCTGGGGGAACGGGCGCTGGTCCTGGAGCACGTCGGCTCCACGTCGGTGCCGGGGCTGTGCGCGAAACCGATCATCGACATCATGCTGATCGTCGCGGATTCGGACGACGAAGACGCCTACGTGCCGCAGCTGGAGGCCGAGGGCTACAAACTCGTCATCCGCGAGCCGGAGTGGGAGAAGCACCGCTGCTTCAAAGGCCCGGACACCAACATCAACCTGCACGTCTACTCGCCGGACAACGGCCAGACCGAGCGCTACCGCCTCTTCCGCGACCGTCTCATCGCGCACGAGGACGAGCTGAAGCTCTACGAGGCCAAGAAACGCGAGCTGGCGTCGCGCACCTGGAAGTACATTCAGCAGTACGCCGACGCCAAGACCGAGGTGATCGACGAGATCATCGAACGGGCGCGCGCGGCCCAGTACGACGGCTTCGCGCGGCTCTACGCGGCGCACGCCGAGACCAGCAGCACCAACGCCCACTACGACCGTCCGGCCATCGTGGGGCTGGCCGGGGACGTGGCGGGCAAACGGGTGCTGGACGTCGGCAGCGCGGCCGGTCACCTCAGTGCCATGCTCGCCGCCAAGGGTGCGGACGTCCTCGGCGTCGACGCCAGCGAGGGCATCGTCGCCGTCGCCAGGGAGAAGTTCGGGCACGTCGCGAAGTTCGAGACGGCGGACGTCTCGCGGCCGATGTCCTTTGTGGAGGACGCTTCGATCGACGTCGTCACGGCGTCCCTGGTGCTGCACTACCTGAAGGACTGGGCACCGGCGCTGGCGGAGTTCCGGCGGGTGCTCAAACCGGGCGGCCTCCTGGTGTTCTCGGTGCATCATCCGGGCGAGGACTGGCGCTGGTTCGACAAGCGGAACTACTTCCAGCTCGAACTGCTGGAAGACGAGTTCCCGCCGGGGCAGAAGGTCCGCTTCTACCGGCGGCCGCTGAGCTGGACGTTCGACGCGGTACGGGACGCCGGGTTCGCCGTCGACAGGCTGGTCGAGCCGATGCCGGACGAGGAGATCGCCGAATCGGACCCGCGGTGGTACGCGAAGCTGCGGACCGAGCCGCGGTTCCTGTACTTCCGGACCGTCCGGGAGTCCTGACCAACGCCGCGTTCACTCCTCTGAATGCGGGTCTGGCCGGGAAGGCGGAGGGTGTCCGCTGGCCAAGTGGGTGAGGGAGGGCTCGTCACCGTGGCGTGGCACCCCTCGACCGTCCACAGGGGGACGCTTTCGGGGATTGCCGTACCCGATTTGAGCGTTTTGCGACGGGTCGTGAGTGGTAAAGAGCGTTAGAACCCTCTTTGCCACTCACGACCTCAGCCAGAACCGTACAGATAAGCATCAAACGGACACTCTTCTGGCACCTGGCATCCTTTGTGGACGCTGCCCGCTGCCCTGTTCGGATCACCCTGGGCGACACCGGCCGGCGTTCCGGCAAGGAGGCCTTCACCTGCTTGCGGTGCCATCGCGAGTAGGTGACTAATCGCGCGGGGGAGCGGCATCGTCCGGCTTTGAGAGGTCCCGGATCAGCGAAACGATCTCCCGGCTCACCGGCCGCAGCACCCGCAGCCGCGAGAGCCCCACCAGCCGCGCGATCAGCGGGACCGTCCGTTCCACCAGGATCCGGCTGCGTTTCTGGCCGCGCGAGCGGTCGTGGACCCAGAACAGCACGACCCCCATCTGGTACAGCCACAACAGATCGGGCAGGTCGTCGTGCAGATCCGGGTCGAGTTTGACGTCGGAGTCGGCGATGACGTCGCGCATCAGGCCGACGGAGGCGTCCCGTGCGGGCGAAGACTCCTCGCTGAACGGGCTCAGCGGTGAGTCCGGGTCGGCGGCGTTGACGAAGAGCTGGGTGCCGAAGCGGTGGTACGGCTCGGCGACGTCGAGCCACGTGAGCAGGACTGTCCTGAGCCGGGCGCTGAAGTCCCGCTCACCTGCGATCGACTCGCGCACGGCCGTCAGGTGCGCGTTGGCGATCTCGTCGTAGAAACCTTGGATCAGCTGGTCTTTCGAGGCGAAGTAGTAGTAGGCGTTTCCGACCGACACGCCCGCTTCGGCGGCGATGGCCCGCATGGTCGTACGGTCGTAGCCGTTCTCGGCGAACAACCGCAACGCGGTCGCCACGATCAGTGACTTGGTTTCCTCACTCTTCGCCACCACTGCACGGTATCCGGTCAGGGCGCGGGGTGTGGAGCGGGCGCCGGGTAGCCGGGGTAGGGCGGCGGCACCGGCACGGGCCGCGCGGTGGCGTGGTTGAGGTGCTTGCGCCGGATGCCGTTGAACACCAGCACGTTCCCGACGTGCATCACGCCGAGCACGAGCGCCACGGTGCCGACCTTGACCGACAGCATCTCGAAGACGTCACGCGCGTCGAGGACGGTGTCGTCACTGGTCAGGAACAGGGTCACGAAACCCAGGCTGACCAGGTAGAACCCGACGACGAGCAGTTGGTTGACCGAATGTGCCAGTGCTTGTTCGTCCTGGAAGACGTCTTCCAGGAACGTCTTGCCGTGTCTGCTCAGCGTGCGGGCGACCAGCACGGTCAGGGGGACGGTGATGGCCAGGTAGAGCGCGTAGGCCATGACTACGGGTTGCATGGGGACCTCCTTTTGAACGTGTTCAAGAAGAACCGTAGCCCATGTTTTGAACGCGTTCAAGAGACGCTGTTCATCTGAAGCTCACCCGTGCGGCCGCGCGGAGTGCGTAAGGTCGCACCGGACTCTGGGAGGTAAGACCGTGAAACGCATCGCCGCCGTGCTCACATCGGGCGCCTTGCTGGCCGGGACACTGCTGGCCGCGACACCGGCGGAAGCCACCGCCGGGAAGAACATCCGCTTCGCGACGTACAACGCTTCGCTCAATCGCGGAGCCGCCGGTCAGCTGGTGACCGATCTGTCGCAGCCGGGCAACGCGCAGGCCGGCGAGGTCGCCGAAGTGATCCAGCGCAACCGGCCGGACGTGCTCCTGATCAACGAGTTCGACTACGTGCCCGGCAACCGCGCCGCGGACCTGTTCCGCGAGAACTACCTGAAGCGCGGCCAGAACGGCGCGGCGCCGATCGACTACCCGTACGCCTTCACCGCGCCGTCGAACACCGGTGTCGCGACCGGTTTCGACCTCGACCGCAACGGCCAGGTCGGCGGCGGCAACGACGCGCACGGCTTCGGCCTTTTCGAGGGCCAGTACGGCATGCTCGTGCTGTCCAAGTACCCGATCGACACCAAGAACGCGCGGACCTTCCAGAAGTTCCTCTGGAAGGACATGCCGGGCGCGCTGCTCCCGGACGACCCGGCCACCGCGGCGCCGAACGACTGGTACTCACCGCAGGCGCTCGACGTGCTGCGCCTGTCGTCGAAGTCCCATTGGGACATTCCGATCCGAGTCGGCCGCTCGACGGTGCACTTCCTGGCCTCGCACCCGACGCCGCCCACCTTCGACGGCCCCGAGGACCGCAACGGCACCCGTAACCACGACGAGATCCGCTTCTGGGCGGACTACGTGACCCCGGGCAAGGGCCGCTACATCCACGACGACAACGGCCGCCGCGGCGGGCTGGGCGCACACGAGAAGTTCGTCATCGCCGGCGACCAGAACTCCGACCCGCTCGACGGCGACAGCGTCCCAGGCGCCATCTCACGCCTGCTGAACGCGCCGCGCGTCATCGAGACCCGGCCGGGCAGCGAAGGTGGCGTGCGGGCCGCTCAGGACCAGGGCGGCGCCAACATCGGCCAGAAGGGCGACCCGTACTTCGACACCGGCGACTTCAACGACAAGGCGCCGGGAAACCTGCGGATCGACTACGTCCTGCCCTCGAAGGGCCTGTTCCCCTGGCGCGCCGAGGTCTTCTGGCCGCTGCCCGATTCACCGCTGGCCCGGCTCAACGACGCTTCGGACCACCACCTGGTGCGCGTCGACGTGTTCGTCCCGCGCTGGTAGGTCTCACCGGGCGCCGAGCAGCGCGGCGCCCGGTCCGGTGAGCGCGGCCAGCCCGGTGCTCCGCCCGCTCACCGACAGAAGCAGGTCGACGAGCGGGCCCCGTACCTCTTCGGTGCCCGCTCCGCCGGACCATTCGGCGTCGGTGGCGATCAGCCTGAGGTCCCGGCAGCGTTTCTTGGCGCCCCAGAACGGGCTGACGAGAAGGTGCTCCAGAGCCGCGATCGCCGGCTTCTCCGGCATGGGCCGGTCGATGCCGAGCGGGCGGGCGACGTCCTGGCAGTGGATGAGGACGTCGGCGAGCGGGTCGACCGGTTTGGCGCCGGGCGAGCGGCGGGCCGATCCGGCGTCCTCGCGGATCTGGGCGACGAGTTCGGCCGGGGTGAACCGCGCGGCGTAGGCGACGGCCTGGTCGACGTTCATCCGGTCCCAGTTCCCCTTGGCCTTCACGATGCCGACGAGGGTGTCCTTGAGCCGGTTCCTGGTGGTCTGCGCGAGATGGCCCGCCATCGCGTGGACCGTCCACTCCGTACACAGGGTCTTCGCCGACCAGTCCTCATCGGCGAGGCTCTCCAGCAAATCCGCGAAGCTCAGTCGTTCGGTCTCGGTCCAGGCCAGGATCTCGCCCTCGTGCATACCTGCTCCTCGTCTCCGGTCATCGTCGTCCGAGTGCCTTGACCGCTCTCGATCCGCGAGACGACGCCTCGCGACGACCCGCGGCCCCGCGCGCTCCAGCAGGGGGACGGACTCTTCGGTCATCACACGGAGGAATTCCTCGCTCGTTCCCGGCTTCAGCCGGTAGGCGCGGAAACTCCAGGATCACGGTGGCCTCCCCAGGCATGGCTTCGGCGCCGACTCTAGCCTGGGGAGCATGAAGATCGCGATTCTCGACGACTACCAGGAAGTGGCGCTCGGCTTCGGGGACTGGGCCTCCCTCGACGCGGAGATCGAGGTGTTCACGAAGCCGTTCGCGGACCCCGCCGACGTGGTCGCCCGCCTCCGTGACTTCGAGGTCGTGGTCGCGATGCGCGAGCGCACCCGCTTCCCCGCCGAAGTCCTCGACCGGCTGCCCGCGCTCGAACTGCTGGTGAGCACCGGCCACCGCAACGCCGCGATCGACGTGGCCGCCGCCCGGCGCAACGGCGTGGTCGTCTGTTCCACCGGGTACATCGCGGCCCCGGCGGCCGAGCACACCTGGGCGCTGATCCTCGCCGCCGCGCGGAACGTGCCGGTGGAGTCGCGGAACATGCGCGAGGGCGGCTGGCAGACCACCGTCGGCACGATCCTGTCCGGCAAGACCCTCGGACTGCTCGGGCTCGGCAGGCTCGGCGCCGGCGCGGCCAAGATCGGGCAGGCGTTCGGCATGGAGACCATCGCCTGGAGCCAGAACCTGACCCAGGAGAAGGCCGGCCCCCACGGTGTGACGGCGGTGTCGAAGGACGAACTGTTCGCCCGCGCGGACGTCCTTTCGGTCCACCTGGTGCTCAGCGACCGAAGCCGCGGGCTGGTCGGTGAGGCCGAACTCGCCGCGATGAAGCCGACGGCGATGCTGGTCAACACCTCGCGCGGCCCGATCGTGGACGAAGTCGCGCTGGTGGACGCCTTGCGCCGCAAGGAGATCGCGGTCGCCGCGCTGGACGTGTACGACGTCGAGCCGCTGCCCGCGGAGCATCCGCTGCGGACGCTGGACAACGTCGTGCTCACCCCGCACATCGGCTACGTCACCCGTGAGGCCTACGAGATCTTCTACCGCGACGCGGTCGAGGACATCGCGGCCTTCCAGGCGGGCTCACCGATCCGGGTCATGGAGTGAGCCTGCGCGTGGCGAGCTGCACGGCCCACCATACGGCCGTGCCCGCCGCCACGCTGAGCACCAGCACGAGTGGTGCCGGAAGGTGCGGGAGCAGGGCGGGGAAGACCGTCCAGTGCGTCAGATAGATGTAGAGCGAGGCGCTCGCGACCAGCCCGAGGACGCCGACCGCCGCCCTCGGCACCGGGACACGGACCTGGAGCAGCACCAGCATCAGCCCGCCCAGCACCACGGCCTCCCACAACGGGTCGCCGACCATCCCCGGGACCAGCAGGAAACCGAACGCCAGCACGACGGCCCGTTGCGTGGCCGTCCGCGCCTTGTGGGCCAGCCATCCGAGCGCGAAGAACCAGACCGTGCCGAGCGTCGTCCAGTGCAGTTCGGGGAACGACGGCGCCTCGCCGAGGCTCACCCGGAGCAGGAGACCGGCGCCGAGCGCCACCAAGGCCGTGGCGAATCCGTGTTCCCGCTCGGTGCGACGCACGGCCGGGATCGCGAACACCAGTGACAACGCCAGGAAAGCGTGCACGAGGACCTCGACGAACCAGTACCCGTAGGCGCCGGTGAGGGTGAAGTTGTTGATCAGCAGCACGTTCGTCCACGACACGTCGTCGGTGACGGCGAGCCGGTAGCCGAGCCAGGCGATCGCGGGCACGGCGATGGGGAGCGCCGCGCGGGCGATCCGTGACGCCGGGCCGGGCAGCACGAACCGGGCGAAGTTCCAGCCCGCCACGATGAGCAGCAGATGCGCCCCGCCGTGGACGGTGAACCACTCCATGTGCGTGCTCACGATGAGGATGATCGCCAGCGCGCGCAGGAGGACGTTGGTCTCCAGCGTCGCCCACCGAGAGGGTCTCGTGCGCAGGCGCTCGAGTGCCGAGACCGGCATGGCCGGCCAGTCGTCGGGAAGCCGTCCGAGCACGCGTTCCAGCGCGATCGACATCCTGACATAGGAGAGCGAATCACCGCCGAGCCCGACGAAGGTCGCGTCGCCGGGAATGTCCCGGCGGCCGAAGACGGTGGCGAACGCCCGGCGCACCGAACCCGGTTCCGCGTCGTCCGGTTCCCCCGCGGCGGCGATCGCCGGATAGTCGGGCTTTCCGTTGGGCAGCAAGGGGAACTCACGCATGCGACGGACGACGACGCTCGACGGTGGCAACCCGAACCGGGTGCGGACGAGGGCGGCAGCCCGTTCGGAGGACCGGTGGACGGCGATCACCACCCGCGTGTCGTCGCCCGCGCACACCGCCTCGATCCCGGCCTCGGCGAGGACGCGTTCCACCCGGTCGAGGTCGACGCGCAGCCCGAACGGCTTGACGAACCGGCTCTTGCGGCCGGTCACCTCGTACAGCCCGGCGGGGTTGCGGCGTCCGAGGTCTCCGGTCGGGAGTTCGTGGACGGTCCGGCCAAGGGCCAGGTCCGCGGGGGTGTGCGCGTAGCCGAGCATCACGTTCGGGCCGCGATAGATCAGCTCGCCGTCTTCGGCGAGGCCGAAATCGCCGCCCCGGACGGGCACGCCGATCGCGGCGGGGTGGGCGGCCGCCAGGTCCGGCGGCAGATAGGCCATCCGCGCGGTGGCCTCGGTCTGGCCGTACATCACGAAGAACCGCCAGCCGCGCCGCCGTCCGAGTTCGGCGTACTCGGTCACCTTCGCGGGATCGAGCCGTCCGCCCGCCTGCGTGACGTAGCGGAGATCGGGGAGGTCGAGCCGATCGAACCCGACCTGGCCGAGCAGGGCGAAAGTGTGCGGGACGCCGTGCAGGCTCGTCGCGCGCCGGTCCTTCACCAGCGTCCAGAACGCGGGCTCGAGGACCGAGTGTTCGGTCAGCAGCAGGCACGCGCCGCGCAGGAGGTTGCTGTTCACCACGGAAAGTCCGTAGCAGTACGGCAACGGCAGCGAGGCGACGGCGCGGTCGGTGGCCCGGATGTCGAGGTACTCGGCGATGGCCGAGGCATTGGCCCGCAGGCCGTCGGCGGACAGGCGCACCAGCTTGGGGGAACCGGTCGACCCCGAGGTCGAAAGCAGCAGCGCCAGTTCGGGATGCAGATCGTGTGCGGTACCCGGCCGCCGCTCGGTCAGGACGCCGTCGATGACGACGTCCGGGTCGTAACTCGCGGCCAAGGCGCCTGCCTGGCCACGGGGGACCAGCAGCACCGGGTGCCCGCCGCGGAGCGCCGCCAGGTAGGCGACCAGGGAGCCGGTGTCGTTGGCGGCGGCCAGCAGGACCAGCCTGCGCACCGGGCCGAGCCGATCGGCCACAGTGGACACTCGCTGGTCCAGTTCCCGGTAGCTCAGCGCCGAGCCGTCCGGGGCGACCAGCGCGGTCCGGTCGCCGTGGACCGCCAGATCGCCGAGGAAGCCGAGGTCGGCGGCCCTGGTCATGCCGGTTCCCCGGCGAAGAACAGGGCAGGGCCGGACACGCGCACGCGAACCTCGTCACCACGGGAAACCCCGAGCGGACCTTGGACGCGTTGGCGCACCTGCCCACCGTCGGCGAGCCGCAGCAGCACCGTCGCGTCGTGCCCGTGGAACAGGACATCCTCCACGGTGGCCGGTACGCCGTCGGCGTCCACGTGCAGTTGTTCCGGGCGCAGCAGGACGGTGCCGGTCCCGCGGCCCTGGACGGGAAGCCTGCCCAGGGGCGTGTCCACCGTCCCGTTTTCCGCGTCACCGGGGAAAGTGACCGCCTCGCCGACGAAGAGCGCGACCCCGAGATCGGCGGGCCTGCCGTAGATCTCCTGCGGTGTCCCGAGTTGCGCGACGACACCGCCACGCAGCACCGCGACCAGGTCGGCCATGCCGAGCGCCTCCTCCTGGTCGTGCGTCACGAGCAACGCCGTCGCGCCGAACGCGCGCAGCGCCGCGCGCACGTCCACGCGGAGTTCTTCGCGCAGACTCGCGTCGAGCGAGGAGAACGGCTCGTCCATCAGCACGACACCCGGTCGTGGCGCGAGCGCGCGGGCGAGCGCGACCCGGCGTTGCTGCCCACCGGACAGCTCACCGGGTTTCCTTGTCTCGTAACCGGAAAGCCCGACCAGATCGAGGAGTTCGCCGATCCGGCCGTCGCGTCGTCCGGCGCGCGACAACCCGAAACCCACGTTGCCCGCGACGCTCAGATGCGGGAACAGCGCGCCTTCCTGCGGCACGATCCCGATGCCGCGGCGTTCCGGCGGCACGTGCGTGGATCCGCCGGCGAGCAGCCTGCCGCCGAGGCGCACCTCGCCGTCACGGACCGGATGGAACCCGGCGAGCACCCGCAGCAGAGTCGTCTTCCCGCAGCCGGACGGCCCGAGCACCGCCACGAGCCCGCCTTCGGGAACCCGCAGATCCAGCCCGCGCAGTACCGGATCCGGTCCGTATCCGGCGATCAGGCCCTTCACGTCCAAGCCGCTCATCGCGTCACTCCTCGCAGGAACCGGTCGAGGACGACGGCCGGGATGGCCGCCACCACCAGCAGGACCGCCGCGTAGGGCGCGGCCGCGGCGTAGGCGCCGATCTCGGTCTTCGTCCACAGTTCGGTGGCCAGCGTGTCCACCCCGGTCGGCCGGAGCAGCAGGGTCGCGGGCAGTTCCTTGGCGCAGGTGAGGAAGACGAGCGCCGCGCCCGCCAAGATGCCCGGAGCGGCCAGCGGCACGGTCACCAGCAGCCGCGTGGCCGTGCGGCCTTTCCCGAGCGACCGCGACACGTCCTCCAACACCGGTGGGGCATGCGCGACGGCGGTCCGCACGGCGCTCACCGCCAGCGGAAGGAAGAGCACCGCGTAGGCGAAGGCCAGCATCGACGTCGTCTGATAGAGCTCCGGCAGCACCCGGATCCCGAAGAACACCAGCGCGAGCCCGACCGTGATACCCGGCAGGGCGTGCCCGGCGAAGCTCGCCAGTTCCATCCCGCGGACGAGCGGTCCCCGGTGCCGCGCCGCGAGGATGCCGACCGGAAGGGCGAACAAAACGGTGAGGAGCGCGCCGGAGGCCGCCACCGCCACGGTGTTCCCGGTCGTCGAGAGCAGGTTGCCGCCCGCCGCCGAACTACCCGCGACCAGCCACCGGGCAAGGCTCGCCACCGGCACGCCGAGGGCGAGCAGGAGTACCACCGCCGTCCCGGTCACCGCCGGGATCTTCGCCCCGCCGAGGGGAACGCGGACGGGCTCGCGTTCCCCTCGGCCGCCGGCCGCGCCTCGCGCGCGCCGTTCGCCGATGGTCAGCAGGATCGCGAGGACGACCAGGACGCAGCCGAGGATGGCGGCGGGCGTCCGGTCGAAGGTCCCGCGATAGCTGGTGTAGATGCCGAGGGTGAACGCCTCGAACCGCATCAGCGACACCGCGCCGAAGTCACTCAGCACGTACAGCGCGACCAGGAGTCCGCCCGCGGTGGCCGCGGGCCGGATCTGCCGCAGGGTCACCGAGAAGAACGTCCGCGTGCTCGTACGGCCCAGCGACCGCGCGACCTCTTCGACCGCCGGGTCCGCGGTGCGCAGCGCCGCCGCGACGGGAAGCAGGACGTACGGGTACGACACCAGCGTCAGCACCAGGAACGCGCCCCAGAACCCGGTCAGCCCAGGGGCCAGCGCCAGCCACGTGAACCCGGCGACGTACGACGGCACGGCCAGCGGCAGTACCAGGAGGATCCCGGCGAACCGGCGCCCCGGCAGGTCGCTGCGCACGACGAGCCAGGCGGAGAGCACGCCGAGCACCAGGCAGGCCGCGGTGACCGCGGCCGCGAGCGCGACGCTGCGCACGGCGAGATCGAAGGTGCGGGACCGCCACAGGACACGCCACACCTCGCCCGCCCCGTGGTCGAACGAGCGGACCGCGAGGTAGCCGAGCGGCGTCACCGCCGCGGCCGCGACCAGCGCACCGAGCGTCGTCAGTGCGGGGGCGGCCCGGAAGACGCCTTTCAGGACAGGCCCGTTTCCTGGAGCAGCGCGACGGTCTGCTGCAGCGACGACAGCCGCGAGAGATCGATGTCGGGGCCGTGCAGCCCGGTGAGCGGCGGCAACTGGTGCTTCGCCGACGTCACCGCCGGAACGACCGGATATTCCGCGGTGACGTCGGCGAAATGCCGTTGCGCCTCCTCGGAGAGCAGGAACCGGACGGCCTTCAGCGCGGCGTCCTTCCGGTCGGTCCCCTCGACGACACCCGCACCGGCGACGTTCACCAGACCGAGCGGGTCGCCGCCGGGGACGTAGTGCAGTTTCGCCCGCACCGCGCCCGTGCCCGCCTCGGCGACCTTGGCGTACCAGTAGTAGTGATTGATCAACCCGGCGGGCAGCTGGCCGTCGTTGACGGCGTTGAGGATCGCGACGTTGTTGTCGAACCGCTTCGGCTCGTTCGCGGCGAACCGGCGCAGCCAGTCCCGCGCGAAGTCCTCGCCCTTGAGGACCCGCACCGAGGTCACGAACGCCTGCCAGGAGCCGTTGGTCGGGGCGAACCCCAGCCTGCCCTTCCACTTCAGGTCGACGATGTCGTCGAGGCTCTTCGGCAGCTCCGCTTCGGTGACCGCGCGCGGGTCGTAGGCGACGACCCGGACCCGGGCCGAGGTGGCGACCCAGCGGCCGTCGTCGGCGCGGTAGCCGGCGGGAACGAGGCCGAGGACCTCGGCGGGGAGCGGGGAGAGCCTGCCTTGGCCGGCGACCGCGCCGAGCGCGCCCGCGTCCTGGGCGAAGAAGACGTCCGCTTGGGTGCGCTCACCCTCTTCGAGCAGCTGCGCGGCCATCTCCCCGCTGCCGCCGTAGCGCACCTCGACCGGGGTCCCGGTAGCCTGCTTCAGCCGGTCGAGAAGCCCGCCGACCAGCTCCTTGTTGCGTCCGGAGTAGATCACCAGCGCGTCGGATTCCTCCGCGCTGTCGCAGGCGACGACAGAGGTCGTCAGCAACGCCGCGACGAACAGAACCACAGCTATCCGGCCCACAGCCACGGGGCCCTCCTTCGGTCAGCCCCCACGGTTGTGCCGCGGCTAAGGTAAAGCTCACCTAAGGGGCTGGCAAGGCATCGTGGCCGTTACGTGATGCAACCTCGGTCACGTCACTCATTCGAGTGGTAACCGGGTTTCGTGTGGGTTCTTTGCCCAGCTCAGCTGCGGGGCGCCGAAAAGGGACGGGACGGAGCTGTCTGCCCGCTTCGGTCCACCGGGCCACCTGGTCACCCGCCGCGTTTACCCAGCTCGGCCAGTACGGCGTCGGTGTAGGGCGGCCAGACCTCGGCCGCCCACGGGCCGAAGGCGCGGTCGGTGAGCGCGACGCAGGCGGCACCGGCGTCGGGATCGACCCAGAGGAACGTGCCGGACTGCCCGAAGTGGCCGAAGGTCCGCGGCGAACTCGACGAGCCGGTCCAATGTGGACTCTTGTGGTCGCGGATCTCGAATCCGAGCCCCCAGTCGTTCGGCTTCTGGTGGCCGAAGCCGGGCAGGACGCCGGAAAGGCCGGGGAAGACCACGGAAGTCGCCTCGCGCACCGTTTCGGCGGCGATGAGCTTCGGTGCCTGCAGTTCGGCGGCGAAGGCCACCAGATCGTCCACAGTGGACTCGGCGCCCGAGGCGGGGGAGCCGGTCAGCTTGGTCGCCTTCATGCCCAGCGGCTGGAAGAGCGCCTCCGCCTGATAATCGGCGAAGGGGATGCCGGAATGCTCGGCGAGCGCGTCGGCGAGCTGTTCGAAGCCGGCGTTGGAGTACAGGCGCCGGTTGCCCGGCGCGGTCATCGGCTTGTGCTCGTTGAAGGCCAGGCCCGAGGTGTGCGCGAGCAGATGCCGGATCGTGGAGCCCTCTGGCCCGGCGGGGGTGTCGAGTTCGACGACGCCCTCTTCGATGGCGATCAACGCGGCGTAGGCGGTGAGCGGCTTGGTCACCGACGCGAGCCGGTACACCTTCTTCGTGTCGCCGTGCGTGCCCAGCACGTCACCGGCGGCGGTCACCACGGCCGTGGCGGCGTTGTCCACCGGCCACTGTTCGATCCCACGCACGCTTTCCATGCCCAACACCCTACGAAGCCCGGGCCGGTCGGGGCGGCCCGGGCTTCGCAGGATCCTGTCGGCGGAGCTGAAGGTGCACCTGTAGAGGTGACCGTACGCGTGAACCCGCCCTGCCGACGTCGATCGCGGTCGCGGGTTCACCACGGACACGCAGCGGTCGGGATCAGGCGTCGAGGTCGGTCGCCACCAGCTCGGCGATGGCGTCGACGGCCGCCTCGGCCCCCTCACCCTCGGCACTGATGATGACCTCGTCGCCGTAACCGGCGGCGAGCGTCATCAGGTTCAGCACGCTGCCGGCCGCGACCGGGTCACCGCCCGCCTTGGCGATGTGCACCGCGACGGGCTGCGCCGCGGCCGCCTTGGCGACCGTCGCCGCGGGCCTGGCGTGCAGGCCCACCTTGCTGGCCACGGTGACGCGTTTCTCCGGCATGTTCTTTCCCTTTCGTGCCTTCGGTTCTACAGAGCTGAAACTACTTGACGGGCTTCGCCGCGGTGGCTTCGAGATCGGCCTCGATCGCGTCGTCCTCGCGGCCGGGGGTCCGCAGGTTCCACTTCTTGATCACGAAACGGAAGATCACGTAGTAGACGACCGCGTAGGCGAGACCGATCGGGATGAGCAGCCAGACGTTGCCGCTCGCCGCCGGGAGGGAGCTGTTGAGCGCGAAGTCGATCGCACCGGCGGAGAAGCCGAAGCCGAGGTGGATGTCGAGCGCGTTCACCAGTGCCATCGACGTACCGGTCAGGATCGCGTGGATCAGGTACAGCGGCCACGCGACGAACATGAACGAGAACTCGATCGGCTCGGTGATACCGGTCAGGAACGAGGTCAGCGCGCCGGCGATCATCACACCGCCGACGATCTTCTTCTGGCTGGGCTTCGCGCTCTGCCAGATCGCCAGCGCCGCGGCGGGGATGGCGAACATGAAGATCGGGAAGAACCCGGTCATGAACGTGCCGCGGGTGGGGTCACCCTTGAAGAACTCGGTCAGGTCGCCACCGTCGAAGATGAACCAGACCGGCACGTTCAGCAGCTGGTGCAGACCGACCGGGATCAGCAGCCGGTTCAGCACACCGTAGATGCCGCCACCGACGACCGGTGCGCCCGTGACCGCCTCGCCCGCGGCCTGGATGCCTTCGTTGACCCAGTGGAAGACCAGGCCGAAGGGCACCGCGAGGAGCATCAGCGTCAGGGCGGTGATGATCGGCACGAACCGGCGCCCGCCGAAGAAGGCCAGGTACGGCGGCAGTTTGATGCGGTAGAACTTCTGCCACAGCAAGGCGGTGACCAGACCGACGATCACACCGGCCAGCACACTGTAGGACCACTTCATCGGGTTGAGCATCAGGCCGGCGGGCTTCTCGGGGTTCCAGCCCGGCAGCTCGGAGAACGGCGTGAAGACCTGGAGGACGCTGGTGAACACGAAGAAGCCGACCACGGCGGCCAGCGCGGTCGCGCCGTCGCTCTTCCGGGCGAAGCCGACGGCGATACCCACCGCGAACAGGAGCGGCAGCCAGTTGAACAGCGAGTTGCCTGCCGCGCCGAGGACTTCGGCGACCTTGTCCCAGCCGAGGCCGTCCTTGCCGAGCAGGTCGGGTTGACCGAACCTGTTCAGGAGCGCGGCGGCGGGCAGGGCGGCGATGGGGAGCATGAGGCTGCGGCCGAAGCGCTGAAGCCCGGCCAGTCCCTTGCCTTTGCCCTTCGCCCCCTCCGCGGTGGTGGAGCTCATCGGGTACCTCCGTAGTGAGGATGATGACCGGAATCCGGGGTGTTCCGGTCCAGCTGCATGGTGACCTGGTAGTGATCGCCCCGGTACCAGGAAGTCATGTCTTCGATCGGTTCCCCGTTGACGCTGGAGACCCGGCGGAAGACAAGAAGCGGACTGCCGGCGCGCATGCCGAGCAGGCGTGCCGTTTCGCGGTCCGCGGATTCGGCCCAGACCGTCTGCCACGCGTGGTCCGGGCGCAGGTCGTACGACTGGGCGAGTTGGACGTACAACGATCGGGTGAGATCGAGGTCGAGCAGACCGGGCATCCGGCCCGCGTGATACCAGCCGCGTTCGACCGCCAGCGGCACCCCGTCGGCGCGGCGGAGCCGGACGATGCGGTGTGCCGGAGTTCCGGCGGCCAGACCGAGCGCGTGCGCCGAGGGGGCGGGCGGGACCTCGGTGGCGGTCTTGACGACCTCCGTGGTCGGGGTCATCCCGCGACGGCGCATGTCCTCGGTGAAGGACATCAGGTAGAGCTGCAGTTCCATCCGCCTCGCGGCGGTGAACGTCCCCTTGCCGCGCACCCGCGACAAGAGCCCTTCTTCGACCAGCTTGCCGATCGCCGAGCGGACCGTGAGTCTCGACACCTGGTAGGTCTCGGCGAGGTCACGTTCCGAGGGGATAGGTGAGCCGGGGGGTAGCTCACGCTCCACCGTGCGGCGCAGAATCTCCCGCAGCTGGGCGTGCTTGGGCGTCGGTCCGTTGATCACACGGTCGGACGGCGGCAGCTGCGCCGAAGCGCTCATGACGGTCACCGTCCTTTCGGGCCGGTCGGTTGGGGAACCCGTACTCGCATCTGGTCCGGAAGATTGGTACGTTCCGGTCTAGACCAATGATCCGATGGGGCAGGATGCTCCGTCGCACGAGCGGGTGTCAACCACCGTTACGCGTTCGTGGCCAGGGATCACGTGCGAGTCGGCGAACGGCGTAGTACAGCTGGTTCGCATGTGGGAAACCGACAGGGAACAGGGAGACCGCGATGGCGGATGACAGGGCGGAAAAGATCCTCGCGGGGCTCGGCGGTGCCGAGAACGTCATCGAGGTCGAGGGGTGCATCACCCGGCTCCGCTGTGAGCTCGAAGACATGAGCCTGCTCGACGAGGCGGCGCTGAAGGCCGCCGGTGCGATGGGCGTCGTGCGCATGGGGGCCGGTGTCCAGGTCATCGTGGGCCCCGAGGCCGACAACATCGCCAGCGACATCGAGGATCTGCTGTGAGTCTCGAGATCCTCAGCCCGGTGAGCGGTAAGGCGACCGCTATGACCGAAGTGCCCGATCCGGTCTTCGCGCAGGCGATGGTCGGCCCCGGCATCGCGGTCCTGCCCTCGGGCGGACGCCAGGACGCGGTCGCCCCGGTGGACGGGACGGTCGTGACCCTGCACCCGCACGCGTTCGTGGTGGCCACCGAAGACGGCCGCGGCGTGCTGGTCCACCTGGGGATCGACACCGTGAAGCAGAAGGGTGAGGGGTTCACCCTCCACGTCGTCAAGGGTGAGGCCGTCCGCGCCGGGCAGCCGGTGGTCGGCTGGGACCCCGACGCGGTCAAGGCCGCCGGCTACTCGCCGATCGTGCCCGTGGTGGCGCTGGACGCGAAGGCGGAAGTCCTTTCCGGGCTGCCCACCGGTGGCGACGTCGAGGCAGGCGACCCGATTTTCACCTGGGACAGCTGAAAGCTTGCCGAAAGGGTCCCTTTAGGACGGAATTCCCGTCCTAAAGGGACCCTTTCCGCGTTTTCTCAGGCCGTGACGACCTGGCCGTTCGTGACCTTGACCGCGATCGAGGGCAGCGGCTGGTCCGCCGGTCCCTTTTTGACCGCGCCGGTCGCGGCGTCGAAGATCGAGTTGTGGCAGGGACATTTCAGCTCCGCGCCCTCGGGCACGACCGCGCACCCCTGGTGCGTGCAGATCGCGCTGAACGCGGCCGCCGTGCCTTCGGCGGTCCTGGTGACGATGACGTCCTTGCCGTCGGCGGTCTTGGCGGCCTTCGCCTTGCCGACCTCGATGTCGGAGAGCGCGGTCAGGGTCTCACCCGGCGCGGCGGCGGGCGGTGCGGCGGTCGAACCGGACGGCGGGTTGCTGTCGCTTCCGCAGGCCGTGAGGGCCACGGCACCGACGGCCGCGCCGGCGACGGCGGCCCCGGTGGTCAGGACGGTGCGGCGGGAGTGGAGTTCGGCAGTCATGCCCCTACACACGGTCCAGACGGCCATCCGGTTCAATTTCGGCGGCCATCGGGTGCGAGATTGAACCGCGAGGCCCGTTTTTCCGTGTTCAAAGGCATAGAGGAACCGAACACGCGGAAAGAGATACGGACATGATCCGGTGGTTGTTGCGGGCGGTGGTGGCGGCGGGTCTCCTCGGCTCGGCGTGGGTGCATTATGTCGTATGGCAGGACTGGGCCTCGGAAACGGATGTGGTCGGTCCGCTCTTTCTGGTGAACGTGGTGGCGGGCGTGGTCATCGCGGTCGCCGTCCTGGTCTGGCACCACTGGCTTCCCGCGCTCGCGGCGATCGGTTTCGGCTTGGCGACACTGGGCGCGTACGTGCTCTCGCTGACCACAGGGTTCTTCGGTGTCTCGGAGCGCTTCACCACCCAGGCCGAGCTGTGGGGCCTGATCACCGAAGTGGCTTGCGTGGTCTTCGCGCTCCCGCTGCTCCTGAACCGGGAAAGCACGGATCGGTGAAGGAATTCGCGGAGGACCGGCTGATGCGGGCTTTGCACGATGAGCACGCGGCGGCACTCTGGTCCTACGCGCTGCGCCTCACCAGCGGCGACCGGGTCCGCGCGGAGGACGTCGTCCAGGAGACGCTGCTGCGGGCCTGGCGCAACGCCAAGGTGCTGGACCAGTCCGAAGGGTCGGCGCGGGGCTGGCTGTTCACCGTCGCGAGACGGATCGCCATCGACGACTGGCGCGCTTCCGAGGCCCATCCCGAGGTGGTGACCGGCCAACCACCCGAAACGGCGGTCACCGACGGCACCGAACGGGCCGTCCAGGGCTGGCTGGTCGCCGAAGCCCTCGGCGAACTGTCGCCGAGACATCGGGACGTCCTCGTCCTGTGCTATTTCCAGGGTTACTCCGTCGCCGACGCCGCGAAACGGCTGGGTGTGGCCGAAGGGACGATCAAGTCGCGGACGCACTACGCGTTGCGGGCGCTGCGGCTGATATTGGAGGAAAGAGGGGTGACTCAATGACCGACCCCTTCGCCACCTACGACGCGGCCTACGTGCTCGGGGCGTTGTCCCCGGAAGACCGGTCCGCCTACGAGAAACACCTTCGCGTCTGCGACCGGTGCGCGGAATCCGTGCGCGACCTGGCCGGGATCCCCGGACTGCTCGCCCAGGCCGGTGCCCCGGCGCTGCTGGAGGACGAACCGGCGCCCTCGCCGGACCTGCTGCCGACCGTGCTCAAACGGGTCCGCCGGGGAAGGCGGATCCAACGGGCCATCACCACGACCGCGGCCGGGGCGGCCGTGACCGCCGGTGTCGCGCTCGTGGTCGTCCTGACCGGGCCAGTCGTGGCAGGCGACCCGATGACCCCGCTCGGCGACTACCCGGTGACCGCCGAAGTCGCCATGTCCGCCACGGAGACCGGCACGAAGGTCGACATGACCTGCAGCTACGGCGGCAACCGCAGCGGGGACTACATCCTGGTCGCCGTCGGCGCCGACGGCGGCACCAGCGAGCTGGCGTCCTGGCGCGCGATGCCCAAGGACACGGCGCATATCGTGGTCGGCACCGCGATGCGCACCGGGGACATCAAGGCGCTGGAGATCCGCACGCCCTCGGGTCTCCCGCTGCTGCGGATGACCCCCTGATCCCGGTGTCATGACAGGCCTTCGGTGCCGGTCGCGGTCCGGATTGGGTCCAGTGGGTCGTGAGTGGCGTTTCGGGCACTGTCGGCCTTCACGCGCTGACGCTGCGGCTGGTGGGGCTGCTGTGGCGATCTTCACGGAACGCGGGCCCCGTACCACGCTTCGGCCGCACCCAAGTACACGAAGGGGGCCTTCACGTACCTAGGCGAACGGCCGCTCCGCGCGCTGCCGTCAGCCGGGGTTGAAGGACGCTTTCCCCGCATGTCATGCAGTGAAAGCTCCCTTCACCACATGCGACGCGGTGAAGGGCCCCTTCAGCCCACGCCCGCCGCGACGCGCCCACGTCCCTGAACGGTCCGTTCACGACTTCAGCACCCGCGCCCGACCTGCCGAAAGTGCGTCAAAGTTCCTGTCACGAAAGGAAATCCTTGCCTCACCGAGCGCGACGGGCGCACTCTTGATCTTGTGTTCACGCCGATCGCCATCGCGGTGGCGGGCGCCGGATCGGCGCTCGCCACGCGCTCCTGCCTGCGCCGGGCGGGAGCGCCGGTCACGGCGTGGGCGGCCGCCATCGCCGCGGCGGCGCTCGTCGTGGTCTGGCTGCGGCACGACGCCGGTGCCTGGCCGTCGTGGTGGCTCGCCGTCCCGGCCGTGCTGACCGTCTTCGCCGTCCCACTGGCGCTCGCCGACCTGAAGTACCGCCGCCTGCCCGACGTCTTGACCCTGCCCGCGTACCCGGCGCTGGCCGCCGCCCTCGCGATCGCCGCGCACGGGGGAGGGGCCGCCATCGCGTGGCGGGCCGTGCTCGGCGCGCTGGTCTTCGGCGGGGCGCACGCGCTCGTCCACGCGTTGTCGCCGCGCTCGCTCGGCGCCGGAGACGTGAAGCTCGCGGGCAGCCTGGGCGCGGTCCTGGCCGCGACGGGCTGGCCGTCGATCGTGCTCGGCGCCGTCGCCGCCGCGTTACTGAGCGTGGCGCTCGCGGTGGGCGGCCCCCGGCATCCCACGGTGCCGCACGGGCCCGGTCTCCTGGTCGCGGCGTGGGCGCTCGCCGTCTTCGCCGGACCCGGTCCGGGATAGCCCGGCCTGTACCGGGACAGAGAGGAGGTTGTGACAGGATCTGTCAGGTGTTGCGCTGGATAACCGCAGGGGAATCGCACGGACCCGCCCTCGCCGCCATCCTGGAAGGGATGCCCGCCGGGGTCGAGGTCACCACCGCCGAAGTGGGCGAGCAGCTCGCGCGCCGGAGGCTCGGCTTCGGCCGCAGCCCCCGGATGGGCTTCGAGACCGACCACATCGAGTTCACCGGCGGCGTCCGGCACGGGCTCACCCAGGGCGGCCCCGTCGCGGTCCAGATCGAGAACGCCGAGTGGCCCAAATGGGAGAAGGTCATGTCGGCCGATCCCGTGCCCGCCGAGGAGCTGGAAGGCCTCGCGCGCAACGAGCCGCTGACCCGTCCCCGGCCCGGCCACGCGGATCTGCCGGGGATGCAGAAGTACGGCTTCCCCGAGGCCCGTCCGGTGCTGGAGCGCGCGAGCGCCCGTGAGACGGCGTCCCGCACGGCGCTCGGCACGGTGGCCCGTGCGTACCTCAAGCAGCTGCTCGGGGTCGAGATCCTCAGCCACGTCGTGTCCATCGGCGGGGCGTCGGCGCCCGAGGGCCCGTTGCCGGTGCCGTCGGATCTGCCCGCCATCGACGAGAGCCCGGTCCGTGCCTTCGGCCAGGAGGGGACCGACGCGATGGTCGCCGAGGTCGACGCCGTGCGGAAGGCGGGTGACACCGTCGGCGGCGTGATCGAGGTGATCGCCTACGGCCTGCCGCCGGGCCTCGGCTCGCACGTCCACTGGGACCGCAGGCTCGACGCCCGCCTCGCCGGCGCGCTCATGGGCGTCCAGGCGATGAAGGGCGTGGAGGTCGGCGACGGCTTCACCACGGCCAAGCGGTGGGGCAGCCAGGCCCACGACGAGATCGACCGCGGCACCGGCCCGGTCGGGGTGACCCGCCGGTCCAACCGCGCGGGCGGCCTCGAAGGCGGCATCACCAACGGCGAGCCGCTGCGCGTGCGCGTCGCCATGAAGCCGATTTCGACCGTCCCCAAAGCACTGTCCACTGTGGATGTCACCACCGGCGAACCCGCGGTGGCCATCCACCAGCGTTCCGACGTCTGCGCGGTGCCCCGGGCCGGGGTCGTGCTGGAGTCGGTGGTCGCGCTGGTGCTCGCGGACGCCGCGCTGGAGAAGTTCGGCGGCGACTCGCTGGCCGAGGGCAAGCGCAACGCCGAGGCCTACCTGAAGGCGCTCGAGGAGCGCTGGTGACTCCTCGCGCGGTGATCATCGGGCCGCCGGGCTCGGGCAAGAGCACGGTCGGCCCGGCGCTCGCCGCCCGGCTCGGTCTCGCCTTCCGCGACAGCGACGACGACATCGTCGCGAGCGTGGGCAAGCCCATCACCGACATCTTCGCCGAGGAGGGTGAGCCCGCCTTCCGCGCGCTGGAGGAGGAGATGGTCGCGAAGGCACTGGCCGAGCACGAAGGCGTCCTCTCGCTGGGCGGGGGAGCGCCGATCACGCCGGGCACCCGCGAACGCCTCGCCGGGCACACCGTGGTCTTCCTCAACGTCGGGATGGCCGCGGGCGTCCAGCGCGCCGGGCTCTCGACCGCCCGCCCGCTGCTGGCCGGGGTGAACCCCCGCGCCACCTACAAGGCGCTCCTCGACGCGCGCCTGCCGGTGTACCGCGAGGTCGCCACGTTCGAGATCGAGACCGACCACCTGACCGCCGACGAGGTCGTCGAGGCCGCCCTCATCGGGCTGAACGAGATCAGCAAGGACCGAGCATGAAACGCACGACCGCAGGCGTCCTGCTCGCCGTCGTGGCCCTGACCCTGACCGCGTGTGGTGAGGAAAGGCAACCTCCCGGCGCGGACGTGATCCAGACGAGTGCGGCCACCAGCGCCGCGCCGGAGGCGGATGTCGCGGCCGACGTCAAGGTCACCCAATGCGACAGCGGCGGCTACACCCCGAAGATCACCATCGAGGTCACCAACAGCACCGCCGAAGACGCGCGGTACGCCGTCACCATCGCGATCAAGGACGCCGACGGCAAGGCCTCCGGGGAGGCGTTGTTCGCGAAGAACCGGATGACGCCCGGCCAGACGGTGACCGAAGAGATCCCGGGGGACACCCCGGTCAAGGGCAAGATCACCTGCGAGGTCGCGAGGGCCAAGCGGCTTCCGCCGAAGTGAGGGGAACGATGACCGAGCCGGTCCGCATCACCGTCAACACCGCCAAGCCCTACGACGTCGTCATCGGCCGAGGCCTGCTGGGCGAGCTCACCGAGCAGCTCGCCGACGCCTCCAAGGTCGCGCTGATCCACCCGCCGACGCTGACGACCACCGCCGAGGCCATCCGCGACGAACTGGCCGAGGCCGGGATCGACGCGCACCGGGTCGAGATCCCCGACGCCGAGGACGGCAAGGCGCTCACCGTCGCCAGCTTCTGCTGGGAGGTCCTCGGCCGCATCGGCCTCGACCGCCAGGGCGTGGTCGTCGGGCTCGGTGGCGGCGCCGTGACCGACCTCGCCGGGTTCGTCGCCGCCACCTGGATGCGCGGCGTCCGCCTGGTCAACGTGCCCACCACGCTGCTGGGCATGGTCGACGCCTCCCTCGGCGGGAAGACGGGCATCAACACCGAGGCGGGCAAGAACCTGGTCGGCGTCTTCCACGAGCCGAGCGCGGTCCTCGTCGACCTCGCGACGCTGGAAACGTTGCCCCCCAACGAACTCGTCGCCGGAATGGCCGAGGTGGTCAAGGCCGGGTTCATCGCCGACCCGCGGATCGTCGAACTCGTCGAGCAGGATCCCGCCGCGGCGCTGGACACCACCGGCGAGGTCCTCGGCGAGCTGGTCCGCCGCTCGATCCAGGTCAAGGCCGACGTCGTCGCCGCAGATCTGCGCGAGTCGGATCTGCGCGAGATCCTCAACTACGGCCACACGCTCGCCCACGCCATCGAGCGCCGCGAGCGGTACCGGTGGCGCCACGGCGCGGCGGTCAGCGTCGGCCTGGTGTTCGCCGCCGAGCTCGCGCGCCTGGCCGGCCGTCTCGACGACGCCACCGCCGAGCGGCACTCGAAGGTGCTCAAGCTGCTGGGCCTGCCGACCACCTACGACCCGGACGCGCTCCCGCAACTGCTGGAGACGATGAAGGGCGACAAGAAGACCCGGTCTGGCGTGCTGCGCTTCGTCGTTCTCGACGGGCTGGCCAAACCCGGCAGGCTGGAAGGCCCGGACCCGTCGCTGCTCGCCGCCGCGTACTCGGTGGTGGCCGGTGAAGCCCCCAAGCCCGGCGGGAGCGTGCTGCTGTGAAGGTGCTCGTCCTCAACGGTCCCAACCTCGGCAGGCTCGGCCTGCGCGAACCCGGGATCTACGGTTCGGCCACGCACGCGGATCTGGCCTCCACCTGCGTCGAAACCGGCAAGGAACTGGGGATCGACGTCGAGGTCCGGCAGACCGACCACGAGGGCGAGATGGTCGGCTGGCTGCACGAGGCCGCCGACGCGGGGTGGCCGGTGGTGCTCAACGCCGCCGCGTGGACGCACTACTCGATCGCGGTCCGCGACGCCGCCGCCCAGCTCACGGCGCCACTGATCGAGTTGCACATCTCCAACGTGCACAAGCGTGAGCAGTTCCGGCACCACAGCGTGCTGTCGGACATCGCCACCGCCGTGATCGCCGGGCTCGGGGTCGACGGGTACCCGCTGGCCCTGCGCTGGATGGCCGCGAACGCGGCATGAACAACCCTCCCGCGCTCGAAACCGCGAGGCTGCGGTTACGCGCGCTCACGGAGACGGACACCGACGCGATCATCAAGCTCTTCGCCGACCCGGCGATGACCTCGCATTTCGCGGTGCCGCTCACCGAGCAGGACCGCGTCCGCGAAATGGTCGGTCACAGGTTGTCCTACGACGGCCCGGCGGGGATGGGGCACTGGGTGATCGAACGCGACGGCGAGGTGATCGGTCTCGCGCATCTCCGGCCGTCGCAGGAACTGCCCGGCGACGTGCCGGAGATCGGCTACTACCTGGCCCGTGCGCACGGCGGGCAGGGCCTGGCGACCGAGGCCGCGAAGGCACTGCTGGAGCATGGACTCGTCGGGCTCGGCCTGTCGTCGGTGTGGGCGCTGATCGGCGAGTCCAATGTGGCCAGTCAGAACCTGGTGCGGCGCTTGGGTTTCCTCGACGTCGGGGGCGGCGACCACTACGGCAGCGGGCCGCATCGGGTCTTCGTCGCGCTGCCTTCGGATCACGGCCGCGCGCACCACATCGAGCTGTGGGTGCCCGATCTCGGTCGCGCGGAGGAGAGCTGGGGCTGGCTGCTCGGCGAACTCGGCTGGCGCGAGTTCCAGCGCTGGCCCGCCGGGGTCAGCTGGAAACACGGCGCGACCTATCTCGTCGTCGAGCGTTCTCCCGCGCTCAGCGGCGAAAAGCACGAGCGCACCGCCCCGGGCCTGAACCATCTCGCCCTGCACGTCGAGTCCCGCGAACGGGTGAACGAACTGGCCGCGAAGGCCCTCGAACACGGCTGGTCGCCGATGTTCGCGGACAAGTATCCGTATGCGGGCGGTGATCACCACTACGCCGCCTACCTCGAAAACGCCGATGGCTTCGAAGTGGAATTGGTCGCTCTCCCGGGTACTGACGTCACTCGACAGGGCTAAGCCTCGCTACACTCGGCCATCATGCGCCTTTTTCGTGGGGGTCGGCGACCCGCCCGTGCCGTGGTGGCCCTCTTCGCGGCCGGCGCGATCCTCGTGGCGTGCAGCGACGGCACGGTGCAGTCCCAGGCCGACGGCAAGGGCGGCGGGATCGGCGGAGCCCAGCAGGCGCCCAAGGAAAAGCCGCGCCGGATGAACGTCGAGCTCGTGACGAGCGATCCGCGAGCCAGTGGCGGTGTGGTGGCCGCGGGCGATCAGGACGCGGTCTACAACTACAGCCCGACCGTGATGCGGGACGGCGGCAAACTCAAGATGTGGTGGTGCAGCCAGTACGGCAGCGCCCAGCCGCCCGGCGACGACGTCCTCTACGCGCAGTCGCCCTCGCTCGACGGTCCGTTCACCGGCCCGTCCGGTGGTGGCCCGGCGGCGGTGTTCTCGGGCGCGCCCGGCGGTTTCGACGGCATGCACACCTGCGATCCATCGGTGATCAAGGTCGGCTCGACCTACTACATGTATTACACGGGCGCGGCGGGCGACCACGCGCTCGGCAACTCGATCGGCCTCGCGACCAGCCCCGACGGGCTCACCTGGACGCGGGCGGCGGGCGGGAAGCCGATCATCGGGCCGTCGCACGACGTGCACCGCGACAACGTCTACGGCGCGGGCCAGCCCTCGGCGGTGTACCTCGACGGCTGGTTCTACGTGCTCTTCACCGACACCACCGCGAAGGGCGCCGGATGGAACGGCGCCGGGCAGTTCCTGCTCCGCGCCAGGGACGCGGCGTTCACCCGGAACGTGGAAACGCTGGGGGAGCACGGCTTCCTCGCCAAGCCCAGCACGACCTCGCCGCGCACCCGTTCGCTGGTCGACGGGTTCAGCACCGATCTGATGTGGGTCGGTTCGCTCGACGCCTTCGTGATCGCGCACGAGACCGAAAAGGGCACCAGCCTCACCTTCTGGACGAGGGACTTCTCCGCGCAGCCGTACCGGCAGGCGATCATCCCCGGCGTGTGGAAGGAAGGCCCGGGGCTGGTCCGGCGGCCCGACGGGCACGCGCCGCTCTCCTCGGGCGACGTCTGCGATCGGGTCCCGTTCGACGTCGTCCGCGCCACGGTCATCGGCGGCGCGGCGGCCCCGACCGACCTCAAGCACTTCGGCCTGGACGTCCGCGGTTCGCGGGCGTGCGAGGACGAGGCCCGGATCCGGACCTCGTTCGAAGGCGTCGCGATGCCGTCGCCGCAGCGGACCATCGACCTGGTGGCCGACGGCACCCTGGTCCGGGTCGACCGGCGCTCGGTGGCGGCGGCGCTCGCGGGCGAGGTGCTGAACGAGCGGCTCAAGGCCGTCGACAACCTCCCGCGGGCGGCACGGTTGAGCGCCGGGGCGAGGGTGGTGCACGCGCCAGGCCGGGGGTTCGGCGTGGTGCTCGACGGCAAGCTCTTCGCGCTGCCGGACGGCGGGGCGGCGGCGCTGAACGACTCGGCCGTCGAGAAGATCGCCGATCAGGCCTGGGACGGCTTCCCGGTGGGTTTCTCGCTCGCGGGCTGATCGGGCTTGGTGATGCGGCCGCCGACGAACAGGCCGAGCCCGGCCGGGATGAGCACCAGCAGGGCCGAGAAGGCGGCGCCGCCGGTGAGCGCGCCGCCGAGCTCCGAAGCGCCGGTCTGATCGACGAACACCGCGCGGCCGATCACGTACAGCACGCCCGAGACCGGACCGGCGATCAGCGCCGCGATGAACCAGTTCTTGCCGCTTTCGGGTTTGCCCTGCCAGGCGTCCACGGCGCCCCAGCCCGCGGCCGCGCCGACCAGGACGGCGAGGGTGAGGGCGGTGACGAGGGTCTTGTCGGTGGGGTTGAAGACCTCGTACTTGGCCAGCACGGTGACGGCCGCGCCGTGCAGCAGCGCCATCACGAGTCCACGAGTCAGCCACGGTGCCATTGGGGGAGTTTAACTCGCCAGTAGCGATGGTCACGCCCGCCGCGGCCCTGACAGCCTGCGGAAGGTCCGTGAAGGCCTCCTTCCCTACTTTGAGGGTAGGCGCCGTCGACGCTCGCCCTGATCNGAAGGCCTCCTTCCCTACTTTGAGGGTAGGGAAGGAGGCCTTCACGGACCGCCCGGGTACCAGCCCTGGCGCAAGCAGTCGGCGAAACGCGTGCCACCGGCAGCGAACCCCCTAAACTCCATCACGTGCGTGAATACTTCTCTCGCCGCCGCGCGGCGCTGCGTTCCCTGCTGGCCGACTCCGGGGTGGACGCGCTGCTGGTCACGGACCTGCTCAACATCAGGTACCTGACCGGCTTCACCGGGTCCAACGCCGCTCTCCTCGTCCACGGGAGCGGCGACGACAAGACGATCTTCTGCACCGACGGCCGCTATACGGTCCAGTCGGCCACGGAGGTGCCCGACCTCGAACGCGTGCTCGACCGCGCGAGCGCGGCGAAGCTCGCCGATCTGGCGGCCGGAAAACACTTCGGCAAGACCGGGTTCGAGAGCCAGCACGTCAGTGTCGAGCAGCACGAGGACCTCAAGGTCCGCTTCGACCGCGTCGAGCTGGTGCGGACGCCCGGGCTCGTCGAGCGGCTGCGGCTGGTCAAGGACGAGCAGGAGATCGAGGCGCTGCGCCAGGCGTGCGCGGCGGCCGACCGGGCGCTGGAGGACCTGGTGTCCGCCGGCGGGCTCCGGCCGGGCCGTACCGAGCTCGACGTCGCCCGCGACCTGGAGAACCGCATGCTCGGCCACGGGTCGACCGGGCCTTCGTTCGACACCATCGTCGCGGCGGGCGGCAACTCCGCGATCCCGCACCACCGGCCGACCTCGGCACCGCTCGAGACCGGCGGATTCGTCAAGATCGACTTCGGCGCCACGGTCGACGGCTACCACTCCGACATGACCCGCACGTTCGTCATCGGCAAGCCCGCGGCGTGGCAGGAGGAGATCTACGAGCTGGTCCAGCGCGCGCAGGCGGCGGGCTGTGACGCCGTCCTCCCCGGTGCCGAAGTGTCCGAAGTGGACAAGGCGGCCCGTGGCGTGATCGTGGGCGCGGGCCGCGGCGAGGAGTTCGGCCACGGGCTCGGCCACGGCGTCGGGCTGCAGGTGCACGAGGCGCCCAGCCTCGCCGCGACCGGCGTCGGTACACTGTCCGCCGGTATGGCCGTCACCGTCGAGCCTGGTGTGTATCTGCCCGGACGCGGAGGCGTGCGCATCGAGGACACGCTGGTCGTGCGGGAAGGTACGCCCGAACTCCTCACGCTGAGCACCAAGGAACTCGTGGTCGTCTGACGGCGGCCCGGAAGATCGACACAGGAGACTGCACACTCGTGGCCACCACCAACGACCTGAAGAACGGGCTCGTCCTCAACCTCGACGGCCAGCTCTGGACCGTCACCGCGTTCCAGCACGTCAAGCCGGGTAAGGGCGGCGCGTTCGTCCGCACGACGCTCAAGCACGTGCTGACCGGCAAGGTCGTCGACAAGACCTTCAACGCGGGGACGAAGGTCGACACGGCCACCGTCGACCGCCGCAACATGACCTACCTGTACAAGGAGGGTCAGGACTTCGTGTTCATGGACGCGGAGACCTACGACCAGATCACCGTGCTGGCCGAGACCGTCGGCGACAACGCGAACTACCTCCTCGAGAACACCGAGGTCCAGGTCGCGGTGCACGAGGGCGTCCCGCTGTACATCGAGCTGCCGACCTCGGTCGAGCTCGTCGTCCAGCACACCGACCCCGGCCTGCAGGGCGACCGCTCCACCGGTGGCACCAAGCCCGCCACCCTGGAGACCGGCGCCGAGATCCAGGTGCCGCTGTTCCTCACCACCGGCGAGAAGATCAAGGTCGACACCCGTGACGGCCGCTACCTGGGCCGCGTCTCCAGCTGATGGCCGGTTCAGACAAGTCCGGCAAGTCGCCGAACCGCGGCGGGCCGATCAGCCGTCGCCAGGCCCGCAAGCGGGCGGTCGAGATGATGTACGAGGCCGCCCAGCGCGGTGCCGACGCGGTGACGCTGCTGGCGGACCGGGTCGGTTCGGTCGAGGTCGACCCGATCGCGGACTACACGATCTCGCTGGTCGAGGGCGTCACGGGCCGCAAGACCCAGATCGACGAGCTGCTCTCCGAGCACGCTCAGGGCTGGACGCTGGACCGGATGCCGCCGGTGGACCTGGCGGTGCTCCGCGTCGGCGTCTACGAACTGCTGTGGGCCGAGGACGTGCCGGACCCGGTCGCCATCGACGAGGCCGTCGGGCTGGCGAAGGAGCTGTCGACCGACGACTCGCCGCGCTTCGTGAACGGCGTGCTCGGCCGGATCGGCACCATCGCCGACCGCCTGCGCGCGGTTCTCTAGAAGACGTACTACAACGGGCCGTGTCCTCTGCCGAGGGCACGGCCCGTTCTCGTACTCGGTGGTGCCGGTTGGCGTTTCCGGTCCCCCCGGACCGAAAACGTCGCCATCTCTAGTCCTCTTTGGACGGTCGAGCCTCGGGCGGCAGCACACCCCAGTCGATCAGCTGCTCGGTGAGCTCGCCGGGGGTCATGTCGTAGATGATCGCCAGCGAACGGAGGTCCTCGGTGCGGATCGAAAGCACCTTGCCGTTGTAGTCGCCGCGCTGGCTCTGGATGGTGGCCGCGTAGCGGGCGAGCGGACCGACCTTCTCCGCCGGGAGCTGCTGGAGACGCTCCAGGTTGATGACGATCTTCGTGGCGGGTTCCGCGCCCGACGGCACCCGGCCTTCCGGCAGCAGCTCGACCACCGGCACGCCGTAGAAATCGGCGAGCTCGGCGAGCTTCTGCACGGTGACGGCGCGGTCGCCGCGCTCGTACGAACCGACGACGACGGCCTTCCAGCGGCCTCCGGACTTCTGCTCGACCCCGTGCAGGGACAGACCCTGCTGCTGGCGGATCCCGCGGAGCTTGGCCCCGAGCGCCTTGGCGTAATCGCCCATCTGGTGGTTCTCCGTTTCCTCACCCCCAACCGGTCGGGGTGACCGGTCCAGGGGACTCCTAGAGTCGAATACTCAGAGTAATGGTTACGCATAGTTGTCACCAGGTCAAGCGGGTGCTTTCGAGAGGCCTTCGTCACCTGGGGCGCGCCACTCGTAAGAATGAGCGATCGCTCCTGCTAGTGTCGGTTCGATTTCCTCGCCAAGCAGGAAGTCGACGTCCTTTAAGGACCCGTCCAGAGAGGCGGGGAAGGAGGTCCGCCTTGTCGTCACGCCCGCGTGGCGCGGCGGAACCGGCGGGAGAGCGCGAGCTGCTCTCGTCCGGCGATGTCGCGCGCACGATCGCCCGAATGGCCCACCAGGTCATCGAGAAGACCGCTCTCGGTGCCGGTGGCTCGACTCCGCCCGTGTTGCTGGGCATCCCCACCCGGGGGACACCGCTCGCCCTGCGGCTCGCGGACAAGATCGCCGAGTTCTCCGGCATCCGTCCGCCGACCGGCGCGCTGGACATCACGCTCTACCGTGATGATCTCCGCCGCCGCCCGCCCCGCGCGCTCGAACATTCGCAGCTGCCGCCGACCGGTATCGACGACGCGGTGGTGATCCTGGTCGACGACGTGCTGTTCTCCGGCCGCACCATCCGCGCCGCCCTCGACGCCCTGCGCGACCACGGCCGCCCGCGCGCGGTCCAGCTGGCCGTGCTGGTCGACCGCGGCCACCGCGAACTGCCGATCCGCGCCGACTACGTGGGCAAGAACGTGCCCACCTCGCGCGCCGAGGGGATCGAGGTCCTGCTGTCCGAAGTGGACGGACGGGACTCGGTTCTGCTTCGCGCGCAACCAGAAGGAGATCGATCGTGAAGCACCTGCTCGCCACCGACGGGCTCGACCCGGCGCTCGCGACAGCCGTGCTGGACACCGCCGAAGAGCTCAAGCACACCTTGCTGGGCCGCGAAGTCCGCAAACTGCCGACGTTGCGCGGCCGCACCGTCATCACGCTGTTCTACGAGAACTCGACCCGCACCCGCGTCTCGTTCGAGATCGCGGGGAAGTGGATGAGCGCCGACGTGATCAACGTCTCCGCGTCCAGTTCCTCGGTCAACAAGGGCGAATCGCTGCGCGACACCGCGCTGACGTTGGCCGCGGCCGGCGCCGACTGCGTGATCATCCGGCACCCTGCCTCCGGTGCGGCGCAGCGGCTTTCGGGCTGGCTCGCCGAAGCGGGGACGGCGGTCGTCAACGCCGGGGACGGCACCCATGAGCATCCGACGCAGGCGTTGCTCGACGCGGCCACGCTGCGGGAGCGCCTCGGCTCGTTCGAGGGCCGCCGCATCGGGATCGTCGGCGACGTCCTGCACAGCCGGGTCGCGCGGTCGAACATCCACCTGCTGTCCTCGCTGGGCGCGGAGGTGGTGCTCGTCGCGCCGCCGACGCTGCTGCCCGCCGGCGTGGAGAGTCTGCCGGTGACGGTGTCGCACGAACTCGACGCCGAACTGCCCGCGCTCGACGCGGTCATGATGCTGCGGGTCCAGGCGGAGCGGATGCACGGGGGCTTCTTTCCGTCGGCGCGCGAGTACTCGATCGCGTACGGCCTCAACGAACGGCGGATGAAGCTCCTGCCCGAGCACGCCGTCGTCCTGCACCCCGGCCCGATGCTGCGCGGGATGGAGATCGCCTCGGCGGTCGCCGACTCCCCGGCCTCGGCCATCACCGAACAGGTCCGCAACGGCGTCCACGTGCGCATGGCGGTCCTCTACCACCTGCTCGCCAGCGAAGGGGCCGCCGCATGACGTCAAGGACTTCGCGGTGTGCAAAACGCCCCGAGAGCGCACAGGCGCACGAAGGCGCGCAGACCGGCAAAGGAGTAGCCGCGTGACCACCGTCCTGATCAAGGGCGCCCGTCCCTACGGCGAGGGCGACCCGGTCGACGTGCTCGTCGAGGATGGGGTCATCACCGACATCGGTTCGATCGATACCCCCGACGAGGCCGAGGTGATCGAGGCGGGTGGCCAGGTGCTGCTCCCCGGTTTCGTCGACCTCCACACCCACCTGCGCGAACCCGGCCGCGAGGACACCGAGACGATCGCCACCGGTTCGGCCGCGGCCGCGCTCGGCGGCTACACCGCGGTGTTCGCCATGGCCAACACCGACCCGGTGGCCGACAACGCGGTGATCGTCGACCACGTGTGGCGCCGCGGCCAGGAGGCCGGGCTGGTCGACGTGCACCCGGTCGGCGCGGTCACCGTGGGGCTCAAAGGCGAGAAGCTCGCCGAACTGGGCACCATGGCGAAGTCCGAAGCCCAGGTGAAGGTCTTCTCCGACGACGGTCTCTGCGTCGCGGATCCGCTGCTCATGCGCCGCGCGCTGGAGTACTCGACGGCGCTCGGCGTGGTCATCGCCCAGCACGCCGAGGAGCCGCGGCTGACCGTCGGCGCGCAGGCGCACGAGGGTGAGCAGGCCGCCCGCCTGGGTTACACCGGCTGGCCCGCCTCGGCGGAGGAGTCGATCGTCGCCCGCGACTGCCTGCTCGCCGAGCACGCGAACGCGCGGCTGCACGTCTGCCATGTTTCGACCTCGGGCACCGCGGACATCCTCAAATGGGCCAAGGACCGCGGCACCAAGGTCTCGGCCGAGGTCACCCCGCACCACCTGCTGCTGACCGACGAGCGGCTCGCGACCTACGACCCGGTCAACAAGGTCAACCCGCCGCTGCGCACCGAGTCCGACGCCGAAAAGCTGCGTGCCGCACTGGCCGAGGGCGTCATCGACTGCGTCGCCACGGACCACGCGCCGCACGCGGTCCAGGACAAGGACTGCGAGTGGAGCTCGGCCCGGCCGGGCATGCTCGGTCTGCAGACCGCGCTGTCGATCGTGGTCGAGACCATGGTCCGCACCGGCCTGCTGGACTGGCGGGGCGTCGCGCGGGTGATGAGCGAGCGGCCCGCCGAGATCGGCAACCTGACCGACCACGGCCGCCCGATCGAGGTCGGCGAACCCGCCAGCCTGACGCTGGTGGACCCGGACACCGAATGGACCGTGCGAGGGGCCGAGTTCGCGAGCATCGCGGCCAACACCCCGTACGAAGGAATGCGGCTCCCCGGCGTGGTGACGGCGACGTTGCTGCGCGGGCGGATCACCGCGCGGGAAGGGAAGATCGCGCAATGAGTGACCGGATCCTGCTGACCCTGGCGGTCTTCGCCTTCTTCCTGTTCTGCGTGTTCCTGATGTGGCGCGGCTGGCGGCGCAAGTCCCGGGCGCAGAGCGTGCAGGTGCCGCCGTTCCCGCAGATCCCCGCGGAGCCCGGCGAAGCACTGCTCGAATCGACCGGCCTCTACGTCAGCACGACGACCGCCGGGCACTGGCAGGACCGCGTCGTCACCCGCGGCGCCGGCCTGCGCACCGGCGCGGTGTGGCGCCTGCACGAAGACGGCATCGCCATCGAACGCGGCGGCGCCCCGGACTTCTGGATCCCGCGCGCGTCCGTCACCGGCGTCCGCAAGGACAAGGGGATGGCCGGGAAGGTGATGGGCATCGACGCGCTGCTCGTCATCACCTGGCTGGCCGGGGACATCGAACTGGACACCGGATTCCGCGGCGACGACCTCGACGACTATCCACAGTGGATCGAAGCTTTGCAAGACACTCGCAACGACATCAAGGGAGGTGCCTGATGAGCACCGTGAACAGCACCAGGACCCCCGCCGCACTGGTCCTCGAAGACGGCCGCGTGTTCCGCGGCTCGGCCTACGGCGCCCGCGGCCGGAGCCTGGGCGAGGCGGTGTTCTGCACCGGCATGACCGGCTACCAGGAGACGCTGACCGACCCCTCCTACCACCGCCAGATCGTGGTCCAGACCGCGCCGCAGATCGGCAACACCGGCTGGAACGACGAGGACGACGAGTCCTCGCGCATCTGGGTCTCGGGCTACGTCGTCCGCGACCCCGCGCGCACCCCGTCCAACTGGCGCTCGAAGCGCACGCTGGACGAGGAACTGGAGCGCCAGGGCGTCGTCGGGATCTCCGAGGTGGACACCCGCACGCTGACCCGGCACCTGCGCGAGCAGGGCGCCATGCGGTCCGGCGTCTTCTCGGGCGACGCGCTGGGCTCCGACGAGGAAATGCTCGCGCAGGTACAGGCGAGCCCGCAGATGAAGGGCGCCGACCTCGCCGGCGAAGTCACCACGAAGCAGGCGTACGTCGTCGAAGCGCAGGGCGAGCGGAAGTTCCGCGTCGCCGCGCTGGACCTGGGCATCAAGTCCAACACCCCGCGCCTGATGGCGGCGCGCGGCATCGAGGTGCACGTGCTGCCCTCGTCGTCCACTGTGGACGATCTGCTCGCCGTGGAGCCGGACGGGGTGTTCCTGTCCAACGGTCCCGGCGACCCGGCGACCACCGCGCACGCCACGGAGCTGACGAAATCGGTGCTGCAGCGGGAGATCCCGCTGTTCGGCATCTGCTTCGGCAACCAGATCCTCGGCCGCGCGCTGGGACTGGGCACCTACAAGATGCGCTACGGCCACCGAGGGATCAACATCCCGGTGATCGACGTGGCCACCAAACGGGTCGCGATCACCGCGCAGAACCACGGTTTCGCCCTCGAAGGCGAACCGGGACAGCGCTTCGAGACGCCGTTCGGCGCCGCGCAGATCTCGCACTACTGCCCGAACGACGACACCGTCGAAGGTGTCCGCGCGTTCGACGTCCCCGCGTTCTCGGTGCAGTACCACCCCGAGGCCGCCGCCGGCCCGCACGACGCGGCCCCCCTGTTCGATGAGTTCGTGAGCTTGATGGAGAAGGCCAAGTAATGCCGAAGAGGACAGACATCCAGCACGTGCTGGTGATCGGCTCCGGGCCGATCGTGATCGGCCAGGCGGCGGAGTTCGACTACTCCGGCACCCAGGCCTGCCGCGTACTCCGCGAAGAGGGACTGCGCGTCTCGCTGGTGAACTCGAACCCGGCGACCATCATGACCGACCCCGAGTTCGCCGACGCCACCTACATCGAGCCGGTCACGCCGGAATTCGTCGAGAAGGTCATCGCCGAGGAGCGCCCCGACGCGATTCTCGCGACCCTCGGCGGGCAGACGGCGCTGAACTGCGCCGTCGCCCTGCACGAGCGCGGTGTTCTGGAGAAGTACGGCGTCGAGCTGATCGGCGCCGACGTCGACGCCATCCAGCGCGGCGAGGACCGGCAGAAGTTCAAGGACATCGTCCGCACGATCGGCGCCGAAGTGCCGCGGTCGCGGGTCTGCCACGACATGGACGAGGTCCGCGCGACCGTCGCCGAGGTCGGCCTCCCGGTGGTCATCCGGCCGTCGTTCACCATGGGCGGGCTCGGCTCGGGCATGGCGCACACCGACGAGGAACTGGAGCGCCTCGCCTCCACCGGCCTCACCGAGTCGCCGGTCACCGAGGTGCTCATCGAGGAGAGCGTCCTCGGCTGGAAGGAGTTCGAACTCGAGCTCATGCGCGACCGGCACGACAACGTGGTGGTCGTCTGCTCGATCGAGAACATCGACGCGATGGGCGTGCACACCGGCGACTCGGTCACCGTCGCGCCCGCGATGACCCTGACCGACCGCGAGTACCAGCACATGCGCGACGTCGGCATCGCCGTGCTGCGCGAGGTCGGCGTCGACACCGGCGGCTGCAACATCCAGTTCGCGATCAACCCCGAGGACGGCCGCATGGTCGTCATCGAGATGAACCCGCGCGTGTCGCGGTCGAGCGCGCTGGCGTCGAAAGCGACCGGTTTCCCGATCGCCAAGATCGCCGCGAAACTCGCCATCGGCTACACCCTCGACGAGATCCGCAACGACATCACCGGCGAGACCCCGGCGGCCTTCGAGCCGACGCTGGACTACGTCGTGGTGAAGGTGCCGCGGTTCGCCTTCGAGAAGTTCCCCGGCGCGGACCCGACGCTGACCACGACGATGAAGAGCGTCGGCGAGGCGATGTCGTTCGGGCGCAGCTTCCCCGAGGCGCTCGGCAAGGCGCTGCGGTCCATCGACACCAAGGCGACCGGTTTCTGGACCCGTCCCGACCCCGAGGGCGCGACGCTGGAGTCCGTGCTGGAGGCCCTGCGCACGCCGCACGACGGGCGCCTCTACGAGGTGGAGCGGGCGCTGCGGTTCGGCGCCACCGTCCAGCAGGTGCACGAGGCGTCGGGGATCGACCCGTGGTTCATCGACCAGATCGCCCTCATCGGCGAGGTCGGCGCCGAGGTCCGCGATGCCCAGGTGCTCGACGAGCCGCTGCTGCGGCGCGCCAAGCGGATCGGCCTCTCCGACCGCCAGATCGCCTCGCTGCGGCCGGAACTGGCGGGGGAGGACGGCGTCCGCGCGCTGCGCCGCCGTCTCGGGGTGCGGCCGGTGTACAAGACCGTCGACACCTGCGCGGCCGAGTTCGCGGCCAAGACGCCGTACCACTACTCGGCCTACGAGACCGACCCCGCGGCGCAGTCGGAGATCACCGCGCAGACCGAGAAGCCGAAGGTGCTGATCCTCGGCTCCGGGCCGAACCGCATCGGGCAGGGCATCGAGTTCGACTACTCGTGCGTGCACGCCGCGATCGCCCTGCGCGAGGCCGGTTTCGAGGCCGTCATGGTCAACTGCAACCCCGAGACCGTCTCCACCGACTACGACACCTCGGACCGGCTGTACTTCGAGCCGCTGTCGTTCGAGGACGTCCTCGAAGTGGTCAACGCCGAGCAGGAGTCGGGCACCGTCGCCGGGGTCATCGTGCAGCTGGGCGGCCAGACCCCGCTCTCGCTCGCGAAGCGCCTCGCCGACGCCGGTGTCCCGGTGATCGGCACCTCCCCGGACGCGATCCACCTCGCCGAGGACCGCGGCGCGTTCGGCGAGGTCCTCACCGACGCCGGGCTGCCCGCGCCGAAGTACGGCACGGCGACCTCGTTCGAGGGCGCGAAGCGGATCGCCGACCAGATCGGCTACCCGGTCCTCGTCCGGCCGTCCTACGTGCTCGGCGGGCGCGGCATGGAGATCGTCTACGACGAGGAATCCCTCGCCGGCTACATCCACCGCGCCACCGAGGTCACCCCCGAGCACCCGGTGCTGGTGGACCGGTTCCTCGACGACGCCATCGAGATCGACGTCGACGCGCTGTTCGACGGCGACGAGCTCTTCCTCGGCGGCGTCATGGAGCACATCGAGGAGGCCGGGATCCACTCCGGCGACTCCTCGTGCGCGCTGCCGCCGATCACGCTGGGCCGGACCGACATCGAGACGGTGCGCCGCTCGACCGAGGCCATCGCGCGCGGCGTCGGCGTCCGCGGGCTCCTGAACGTCCAGTACGCGCTCAAGGACGACGTCCTGTACGTCCTGGAGGCCAACCCGCGCGCGTCGCGGACGGTGCCGTTCGTGTCCAAGGCGACCGCGGTGCCGCTGGCGAAGGCCGCGGCGCTGATCATGACCGGCTCGTCGATCAAGGATCTGCGCGAGTCCGGTGTTCTCCCCGCCGAGGGTGACGGCGGCCACATGCCCGCCGATTCGCCGGTCGCGGTCAAGGAGGCGGTCCTGCCGTTCCACCGCTTCCGCACGCCCGAGGGCCACGGCGTCGACTCGCTGCTCGGCCCGGAGATGAAGTCCACCGGCGAGGTCATGGGCGTGGACGTCTCCTTCGGCAAGGCGTTCGCCAAGTCGCAGGCCGGTGCCTACGGTTCGCTGCCGACGTCGGGCAAGGTGTTCGTCTCCGTCGCCAATCGCGACAAGCGTTCGCTGGTGTTCCCGGTGAAGCGGCTGGCGGACCTCGGCTTCGAGATCCTCGCCACGTCCGGCACCGCGGAAGTGTTGCGGCGCAACGGGATCGCCTGCACCGTCGTGCGCAAGCACTACGAAGGTTCGGCTGAAGGCGAACAAAATGTCGTGGACGTCATCCTCAGCGGTGAGGTGCAGATGGTGATCAACACCCCGTACGGCAACAGCGGTCCCCGCATCGACGGCTACGAGATCCGCACCGCCGCGGTGTCGCGGGACATCCCCTGCATCACCACGGTGCAGGGCGCGGCGGCGGCCGTGCACGGGATAGAGGCCGTCATCAAGGGCGACATCGGCGTGCGGTCGCTGCAGAGCCTCCAGGCGGCGCTGAAGGCCAAGGCGTGAGCGAGCGGTTCGGGGCGAGGCTGGCGCGGGCGGTCGCCGAGAAGGGACCGCTCTGCGCCGGGATCGACCCCCATCCCGGGCTGCTCCAGGCGTGGGGTCTCCCGGCGGACGCGGGCGGACTGGAGAAGTTCGCCCTCACGGCCGCTGAGACGATCGCGCCCGAGGTCGCGGTGATCAAACCCCAGTCGGCCTTTTTCGAGGCCTACGGGCCTCCTGGGGTCGCTGTTCTGGCCAAGACGATGAAGGTGTGCCGGGAGGCGGGAGCGCTCGTCCTGCTGGACGTCAAACGCGGCGACATCGGTTCGACGATGGCGGCGTACACGGCGGCGTTCCTGCCCGGCGGCGCGGAACTCGAGGCGGACGCCATCACGGTGTCGCCATACCTCGGTTTCGGTTCGCTCGCCCCAGCGATCGACGTCGCGCAGACGCAGGGCAAGGGGCTGATCGTCCTCGCGCGTACTTCGAACCCGGAGGCGCAGGGACTGCAGAACGCCTTGCTGCCCAACGGAAAGACCGTCGCGCAGGACATCGTCGACACGGCGGCCGCGTACAACGCCGGCGTCGGGCCGCTGGGGGACATCGGTGTCGTCGTCGGCGCCACCATCGCGCCGGGAGAGCTCGATCTGAGCCAGCTGAACGGTCCGATCCTGGCGCCCGGTTTCGGGGCCCAGGGGGCCACTCCGGCCGATTTGCGGGCCCTTTTCGGGCCGGGACTGCCGGGTGTGCTGCCCGCGTCGTCCCGCGACGTCCTCAGGCACGGGCCGGACCCCGAAGCTCTGCGTGCGGCCGTTCGGCGGACCCGGGATTCCCTCGGTCCCCTGGAAAATGGCCAATAGCAGGCCCGGGAATCCGTCATGACCGGCCACCCCCGCATTGTGGGCCGAGGTAACGGGTGGGTACCGTCGCCACACCCACCCAGATTTGAGAACTACCGGAGGAAAACGTGGCACTTCCCCAGCTGACAGAGGAACAGCGCGCTGCGGCGCTGGAGAAGGCCGCCGCCGCCCGCCGCATCCGTGCTGAGCTGAAGGAGCGGCTGAAGCGGGGCGGTACCACTCTGGTCGACGTGTTGAAGCAGGCCGAGGAGAACGAAGTCCTCGGCAAGATGAAGGTCTCGGCTCTGCTCGAGGCTCTTCCGGGCGTCGGCAAGGTCCGTGCCCAGCAGACCATGGAACGACTGGAGATCGCACCCAGCCGTCGTCTTCGCGGCCTCGGCGACCGGCAGCGCAAGGCGCTGCTGGCCGAATTCAGCGGCGAGTGAGCGGCACCGGTCAGGACCACCCGGTGAACCCGGGCGCTGACCGCGGCGGTGAGCCGGTGGCGGGAGTCGAATCCCGGCACCGGCTCACGGTCGTCTCAGGGCCTTCGGGAGTCGGGAAGTCGAGCGTGGCCAAGGAGCTGCGCAAGCTGGATCCGGAGATCTATTTCAGCGTCTCGGTGACCACCAGGAAGCCGAGACCGGGTGAGGTGGACGGCGAGCACTACCACTTCATCGACCGGGCCGAGTTCGACCGCATGGTCGCCGACGGCGAACTGCTGGAACACGCCGAGTTCGCGGGCAACTGCTACGGCACCCCGCGCGGGCCCGTCGAGCGGGTGCTCGCCGAGGGCCGCAACGCGATCCTGGAGATCGAACTCCAGGGCGCGCGGCAGGTCCGCAAGGCGATGCCGGAGGCCCGGCTGGTGATGCTGATGCCGCCGTCGTGGGAAGAACTGGTCGGCAGGCTGACCGGCCGCGGCACCGAGAACGAAGCCGCGGTGAAGACCAGGCTGGCCGAGGCCGAACGCGAACTCGCCGCCGCCGGGGAGTTCGACGAGCGCGTTGTCAACGCCGACGTGCGAGAGGCCGCTGAGCAGTTGCTAAACTTGATAACCGGCGACAACTAGACCGAAGATTCGGAGCACCACGAGTGACGACTCAGGCCACGCTGCACGAAGAGCTCGAAGGCATCACCAACCCGCCCATCGACGACCTCCTCGAGAAGGTCAGCTCGAAGTACGCGCTGGTGATCTACTCGGCCAAGCGCGCTCGCCAGATCAACGACTACTACGCCCAGCTGGGCGAGGGCCTGCTGGAGTACGTCGGCCCGCTGGTCGAGCCGGGCCCGCGCGAGAAGCCGCTGTCCATCGCCCTGCGCGAGATCCACGGCGGCCTGCTCGAGCACACCGAGGGTGAGTAAACCCCGCGTCGTCCTGGGCGTGGGTGGCGGGATCGCCGCCTACAAGGCCTGTGAGGTCCTGCGCGGACTGACCGAATCCGGTCACGACGTCCGCGTGGTCCCCACCGAAGCCGCGCTGAACTTCGTCGGCGCGGCCACCTTCGAGGCACTGTCCGGGAACCCGGTGCACACCGGCGTGTTCACCGAAGTGCCCGAGGTCCAGCACGTCCGCGTCGGCAAGGAAGCCGATCTGGTGATCGTCGTGCCCGCCACGGCGAACCTGCTCGCCAAGGCCGCGCACGGTATCGCGGACGACCTGCTGACCAACACCCTGCTCACCGCCCGGTGCCCGGTCGCCTTCTTCCCGGCGATGCACACCGAGATGTGGGAGCACCCGGCCACCCGCGACAACGTGGCGTTGCTGCGCTCGCGCGGCCTGGTCGTCGCCGAACCCGCCGCCGGCAGGCTGACCGGCAAGGACACCGGCAAGGGGCGGCTCGCCGACCCCGCCGAGATCGTCGACCTCGCCCGGCTCCTGCTCGCCGTGCCGAAGGCCCTCCCGCGCGACCTCGAAGGCGTGCGCGTGGCCATTTCGGCGGGCGGCACCCGCGAGCCACTGGATCCGGTCCGGTATCTGGGCAACCGCTCGTCGGGCAAGCAGGGCTACGCGCTGGCCCGGGTCGCCGCCCAGCGCGGCGCCGAGGTCACCCTGGTCGCCGCGCACACCATCGCGCTGCCGGAGCCCGCGGGCGCGAAGGTCGTCCACGTGTCGACCGCCGAGGAACTGCGCGAGGCGATGCACGCCGAGGCCGCCACCGCCGACGTCGTGGTGATGGCCGCGGCCGTCGCCGATTTCCGGCCATCGAACCGGGCGGACCACAAGATCAAGAAGTCCGACGACGCGCCGGATCCCGTGGTCGAGCTCGCGCGCAACGCGGACATACTGGCCGAACTGGTGCGAAACCGGACAAACGGCCAGGTGATCGTCGGTTTCGCCGCGGAAACCGGGGACGACAAGGGCGGCGTCCTTGATCACGCCAGGGTCAAACTGAAGCGCAAGGGTGCTGACCTGCTGGTGGTGAACGCCGTCGGTGAGGGGAAGGCCTTCGGGACCGAGGACAACTCGGGCTGGCTGCTCGGGGCCGACGGCACCGAAATCCCGATCCCCCTCGGCGCCAAGGCCGAACTCGCGTCCACATTGTGGGATGCTGTTGTGACCTTGATGAAGCGTTGAGAGTCCCCTGAGCGATAGTCAGTAGGCTTGATTGCAAGCTGAGGGGTGCCTAACTTACTGGGCATCAGACGTCTAGGTGAGGGAGTGACGGCCACCGTGAGCGCGTCCACGAGCAGACTGTTCACGTCGGAATCGGTGACCGAAGGTCATCCCGACAAAATTTGCGATGCCATCAGCGACTCGATCCTGGACGGTCTGCTGGCTAAAGACCCGCGCAGCCGGGTCGCGGTCGAAACCCTCATCACCACCGGGCAGGTGCACGTCGCCGGCGAGGTGACCACCGAGGCCTACGCGGACATCCCGACCATCGTCCGCGACGTGATCCTGAAGATCGGCTATGACTCTTCGGCCAAGGGCTTCGACGGCAACTCCTGCGGCGTCAACGTCGCGATCGGCTCCCAGTCGCCGGACATCGCGCAGGGTGTCGACACGGCGTACGAGTCCCGCGTCGAGTCCGACGAGGACGAGATCAACCGTCAGGGCGCGGGCGACCAGGGCCTGATGTTCGGCTACGCCTGCTCGGACACCCCCGAGCTGATGCCGCTGCCGATCGCGCTGGCGCACCGGCTCTCGCAGCGCCTGACCAGGGTCCGCAAGGAAGGCGTGCTGCCGTACCTGCGCCCGGACGGCAAGACCCAGGTCACCATCGAGTACGCCGGTGACCAGCCGGTGCGGCTCGACACGGTGGTCGTGTCCACCCAGCACGCCGACGGCATCGACCTCGAGCAGATGCTCGGCGTCGACGTCCGCGAGCACGTGGTCGCCCCGGAGATCGCCGAGCTCGGTCTCGACACCTCCAACGTGCGGCTGCTGGTCAACCCGACCGGCCGCTTCGTCATCGGCGGTCCGATGGGTGACGCGGGCCTGACCGGCCGCAAGATCATCGTCGACACCTACGGCGGCATGGCCCGTCACGGTGGCGGCGCGTTCTCCGGCAAGGACCCCTCCAAGGTGGACCGCTCGGCCGCGTACGCGATGCGCTGGGTGGCGAAGAACGTCATCGCCGCCGGTCTCGCCTCGCGTGCCGAGGTACAGGTGGCGTACGCGATCGGCAAGGCGGCCCCGGTGGGCCTCTTCGTCGAGACCTTCGGCACCGAGACGGTCGACCCGTCGAAGATCCAGGCCGCCATCCAGGAGGTCTTCGACCTGCGTCCGGCCGCGATCATCCGCGACCTCGACCTGCTCCGCCCGATTTACGCGCCGACGGCCGCGTACGGCCACTTCGGCCGTCCCGAGCTGGAGCTCCCGTGGGAGAGCACGGCGCGGGCCGCGGACCTGAAGTCGGCCGCGGGCGTCCGGCGCGCCGTCGCCGTGGCTGCGTTACGACGACGGCAAGCCGGTGAAGGAGCTGAGGCNGCATGACATGCGGGGAAAGCTCCCTTCACCCCGCACGGGGACAGCGAGCGCGCCCCGGCGGCGGGGCCCTTCTAGACTGAGCGGCGATGTTCGCCCAGTCAGAGGTACCCGTCCCCCCGGCGGAGGTGCGTTGATGCGCCTCGTCTTCGCCGGCACCCCCGAGCCCGCCGTCCCGTCGCTGCGCGCGCTCCTCGCGTCCGAGCGGCACGAGGTCGTCGCCGTCGTCACCCGCCCGGACGCACAGGCCGGCCGCGGTCGCCGGGTCGTCCGGTCCCCGATCGGCGCGCTGGCCGACGAGCACGGGATCGAGGTGCTGACCCCGCCGAAGGCGAGCGACCCCGCGTTCCTCGCCCGGCTCGCGGAGATCGCGCCTGACGCGTGCCCGGTGGTCGCGTACGGGGCGTTGCTGCCCCAGGCCGCGCTGGACATCCCGGCGCACGGCTGGGTCAACCTGCACTTCTCGCTGCTGCCCGCCTGGCGTGGCGCCGCGCCGGTCCAGGCCGCGATCCGCGCCGGGGACGAGATCACCGGCGCCTCGACCTTCCGCATCGTCAAGGAGCTCGACGCGGGCCCGGTCTTCGGCGTGGTCACCGAGCGGATCGCCGACACCGACACCGCCGGGGAACTGCTCGCCAGGCTGGCGGAGTCCGGGGCGAAGCTGCTCGTGTCCACGATGGACGGGATCGCCGACGGAACGCTGCGTGCGGTGGAGCAGACCGGCGACGGAGTGACCTACGCGCCCAAGGTGACCGTCGAGGACGCACGCGTGTCGTTCGCCGACCCGGCCACCGCGGTCGACCGGCAGATCCGCGCGGTCACGCCGGAACCGGGCGCTTGGGCGGAGTTCCGGGGCGAGCGGCTGAAGCTCGGCCCGGTGACGGTCGTCGACGAGCCGGGGCCCCCGCCCGGTGAACTGGTCGTGGAGCGCAAGCGGGTCCTGGTCGGCACGGCGTCGAAGCCGGTGCGGCTGGGCGAGGTGCAGGCGCAGGGAAAGAAGCGGATGGCGGCCACCGACTGGGCGCGCGGTACGAGGATCGAACAAGGAGAGCGCCTGCAGTGAACGAGCGTAGGGAACGCCGGCCGTCGAGGCCGGATCGCGGCCGCCCGGGCCAGCGTAAAGAGGGGCCGAGCCGCCCGCCGCAGATCGACCCGGCTCGTCAGGTCGCCTTCGACGTCCTGCGCGCGGTCCGGGAGGACGACGCATACGCGAACTTGGTGCTGCCGCAACTGCTGCGCACCCGCCGGATCTCCGGTCGTGACGCGGCGCTGGCCACCGAACTGACCTACGGCACCTGCCGCGCGGTCGGCATGCTGGACGCCGTCATCGAGGCCTGCCTCGACCGGCCGCTGGCCAAGGTGGACGCCATCGTGCTGGACGGGCTGCGGCTCGGCGCCTACCAGCTGCTGCGCACCCGCATCCCCCAGCACGCCGCCGTCGGGTCCACTGTGGACCTCGTTCGTGCCGAAGTCGGTTCCTGGATCGCGGGTTTCGTGAATGCCGTGCTGCGCTCTGTGTCCGAAAAGGACGAAGAGACCTGGCTGAACGAGCTGGCGCCCGACGAGGCCGCCGACCCGATCGGGGCCTACGCCCTGCGGACGGCGCATCCGCGCTGGGTCGCCCGGTCGTTCGCGGAAGCCTTGGGGGACAAGGGGCCTGAGCTGAAGGCGGCCCTGGAGGCCGACGACGACCGCCCCGACGTCCATCTGGTCGCCCGGCCCGGCGAGATCAGTGCCGATGAACTGGCCGCGATCACCGGCGGCGACGTCGCGCCGTACTCGCCCTACGGCGTCCGGATGCCCGCGGGCTCCGGCGACCCCGGCGACATCGAGCCGATCAAGGAAAAGCTGGCCGCGGTGCAGGACGAGGGCAGCCAGCTGTGCGCCGTCGCCGTCACGAAGGTCCCGCTCACCGGCTCCGACGAGCGCTGGCTGGATCTGTGTGCCGGCCCGGGTGGCAAGGCCGCGCTGCTCGGCGCGCTGGCGGCGATCAGCGGCGCGACCGTCGACGCCGTCGAGAAGGCGCCGCACCGCGCGAAGCTGATCGAGCACGCCGTCCAGGGCCTGCCGGTGACGGTCCACGTCGCCGACGGCCGCGAGACCGGCCTCGAACCGGGCTACGACCGTGTCCTGGTCGACGCGCCGTGCAGCGGTCTCGGCTCGCTGCGCCGCCGCCCGGAGGCGCGCTGGCGCCGTCAGCCCAGCGACATCTCGGATCTGACGAAACTGCAGGGCCAGCTGATCACCGCGGCACTGGACCTGGTCCGACCCGGCGGCGTCGTCACCTACGTCGTCTGCTCGCCGCATCTGGCCGAGACCGAAGGCGTTGTGGGGGAGACCGCACGCCGCGCCGGCGCCCAGATCGTCGACGCGCGGGAGTTCTTCCCGGGCGTCCCGCAGCTCGGCAACGGCCCGTACGTCCAGTTGTGGCCGCACCGCCACGGCACGGACGCGATGTTCTGCGCCGTCCTGCGGAAGCCGGAATCCGCCGGGTGAGCAGGGTCCTCGGCCTGGTCGCGAGCTCGTGCGGCGGACTGGACACCCGGTTCGCCGCGCAGCTCGCGAAACCGGCCGCGGACCGCGGCTGGGAGCTCGCGATCACGCTGACCCCCACCGCGGCCCGCTGGCTGGAGGAGACCGGCGGGTTCGGTGACCTCGAAAAGTGCACCGAGCTGCCGGTCCGCAGTACCTCCCGGCTGCCGGGCGAACCCCGGCCGCATCCGGATCCCGAGGTGTTCCTCTTCGCGCCCGCGTCCGCGAACTCCGTGGCGAAACTGGCGCTGGGCATCGCCGACAACCAGGCGCTGACCCTGCTCGGCGACGTCCTCGGCACGCCGGGCATCACGATCGTGCTGGGCTACCAGATCCAGGACACGCGGATCCACCATCCGGCGTGGCAGCGCCATCTCGACACGCTCGCCTCCGCCGGGGTCACCACCGCGAGGCTCAGCCCGGAGGCCTCGTGGACCTCCGTGCTGGACCTGCTGCCGTCGGTTTAGCGGGCGCAGAACCCGGTGTCCAGCGCCTTGGCGAGGTCGTCGGCCACCTTGGGCGGCGCGGGATTCAGGTTCACCACGACGTTCACCCGCCTGCCGTGCGGGACGGCGCCCGACAGGTTCGCGTAGCCGACGATGTTCCCGCCGTGCCCCCAGAACCTACCGCCGCACGACAGCGGGACGGACGCGATCCCGAGGCCGTACTCCGCGCCCGGGAGCCCGACGGGCGCCGGCACGGTCCGCTGCATCTCCGCCAGTTGCGCACGCGGCAGGAGGCGGCCGTCGACGAGCGCGCCGTAGAACCGGTTCAGGTCCGCGCCGGTCGAAATGAGCCCGCCGGAGGCCCCGGCGGCCGACGGATCGAATTCGGTGTAGTCGGTGTGGCCGGCGGGGCCCGGTGCGTAGCCTCTGGCGTGCGGATACGGCAAGTCTTCGTCGCCGCGCGACGGCAGGGAGGTGTCGCCCAGGCCGAGCGGTTCGGTGATCCTGCTCCGGATCTCGTCGGCGACGGAACGACCGGTGAGCTTCTCGATCAGCATCCCGGCGATGATGTAGTTCGTGTTGGAGTACGACCAGCTCGTGCCGGGCGCGAACAACGGCGGATGCGCGAGGCCGATCGCCACCAGCTCCTCGGGTTCGGCACCGCGATGGCGCCACTCCTCGAGGTCGAGGTCACGGAGATAGTTGTAGAGCCCGCTGGTGTGCTGGAGCAGCTGGCGCACGGTGATCTTCGTGCCGTCGTTGCCGTTCCCGCTGACGAGCCCCGGCAGGTACCGGTCGATCGGCGTGTCCAGCCGGACCTTTCCCTCGGCGACCAGTTGCAGCACGACGACGGCGACGAACGTCTTCGTGATACTGGCCGCCCGGAACTTCGAGCCGTGCGGGAACGGTGTCCCGGTCTCGACGTTTCCGACGCCTTCGCGCTCCGACCACGTCCGCCCGGACGGGTTCGTCACCGTCGCCTGCGCGCCGGGGACTCCGTCCAGCACCAGCGTTTTCAGCGCTTTGTCGACTTCGTCCCGCGGATGGGTCACGGCCAGCGCCGGCGTGGCGGTCGTCGCGGCGAGCAGCGCGACCAGGGAACCGACGGCGATGATCTTCTTGCCTGGCAAGGATTTTCGCATGGATCCAAGCTAGGGACGGGCGCGTGCGGTAGCCATGGTGCGGGCCCCCACGCCGGACCGGGGGCCTGCCCCACCACGCCGGTCAGCGCAGGCTGTGCCCTGGCGCGACGATGCCGGTCTCGTAGGCGAACACCACCGCCTGGCTCCGGTTGGCCGCGCCCAGTTTCCCGAAGATGTTGCCCACATGGGTCTTGACGGTTTCGAGACTGATGACGAGCTCGGCCGCTATGTCCACATTGGACTTACCGGTGGCGATGAGCCGCAGCACCTCGGTCTCCCGCTTCGTCAGCGAAGACGGCCGGGGAGCGAGGCCGGACGGCGCCGGGCGCGCGGTGACCATCCGCCGGATCGCGTCGGGGAACAGCAGTGTCTCCCCGGCGGCGATGGTCCGGATGGCGTGCGCGAACTCCTCCTTGCGGGCCCGCTTCAGCAGGAATCCGCTCGCCCCGGCCAGCAGCGCGTCGTAGACGTAGTCGTCGTTGTCGAACGTCGTGATCACGAGGACCTTCGGCGGTTCGGGGATTTCGGCCAGTACCCGCCGGGTCGCCTCGATCCCGTCCACCCCGGGCATCCGTACGTCCATCAGGACCACGTCGGGACGCGTCCGCCGCACCAGATCGACCACTTCGCCGCCATCGCCGGCCTCACCTGACACGGTCAGATCGGGCTGGTTGTCGAGCAGCGAGCGCAAACCGGCACGCAGCAAGGGTTCGTCGTCGACGATCAGGACACGCAGGGTCATGGGCGCGACCGTAGCGGGATCGTGGTCACCAGCCGCCACAGCGGCTCCCCGTCGACGGCGGGGCCGGCGACGAGCTCGCCGCGCAGCGCTTCGACGCGTTCGGTGAGACCCGGCAGTCCGTTGCCGCCGCGGCCGGAAGCGGCCGTGTGCTCCACGAGCGGGTTCACGATCTCGATCCGCAACGCGTCGGCGAGTACCGCGACCCGCACGGTCACCGGGCCGGGATGAGCGTGCCGCAGCGCGTTCGTCAGTCCTTCTTGGACGATCCGGTACGCCTCCCGCGAAAGGGTCGCGGGAAGTTCCGCGGCGGGCCCGGTCAGCTCGTAGTCGATCACCGCGCCACCAGCGCGAGCCCGTTCGGCCAGCGTGCCGACTTCGATCAGCCGTCGTTCGGGTTCGCGGGAGGACCGGTCGTCCCGCAGCAGGCCCAGTACGTGGTCGAGGTCTTCGAGCGCCGCACGGGACGATTCCTCGATGGTGCCCAGCGCCCGGCGCACCAGCTGCGGTTCGGAATCGACCAATTCGGCGGCCGCGGCCGCCTGGATGGTCGACGTCGTCAGCGTGTGGCCGATGGAGTCGTGCAGTTCGCGGGCCAGCCGGTTGCGCTGTTCGAAGTGGTTCGCCCGGACTTCGGCGGCGGCGACGCGTTCGGCGGCCGAGGGGCCCAGCAGCGCGACCGCGCTGTACTGGAACAGTTTGGTGAAGCCGGCGAGGACGTACGCGATCACCACGAGCGTGAAGAACCCGATCGGCAGGGTCCACGCTCCGGCGATGCCGGGTTCGATCGTCACCTCTTCCCCGAAGATCGCGATGGGACTGCCGCCACCTCCCGCCCACACCAGGGTCAGGACGAACCCCAGGAACAGGAAACAGCCGAGGCCGAACAGCACCCAGCCGAGCGCGGTGTGCACGAGCAACCAGGCCGCCGAACGCCAGCGCTCCGCCCAGGCGACCTTCGTGTTCGGCAAGGGCTGCGCGATCCGGGTGCCCAGCATCTGGTTGGAGAACCAGATCCCGACCCGCCGCATCGGCCCCGGCAAGCCGGCCAGCGCGACCAGTACGCCCATGGCGAGCACGCCGTAGACCGCCTTCGCCCGCACGTCGCCCGGGATGAGGACGGCGGGAATGAGCGCGATCGGGAACGGGATCGCGGTGATCGCCATGCCGAGGAAACCGAACGGCAGGCTGCGGTAACTGCCGATCCGGACCAGGGGCTTGAGTGGGTTGACCATGACCGGAACGCTATTCGGCGGCGCGTGCGCGCACCTCCCACTGCGGTGCCATTTCGCGTCATACTCCAGACCGGGGGCTGAAGGGGACTTTCCCCGCATGCGACGCGGCGAAGGGAGCTTTCGTGGCGTCTGATGCGGGGAAAGTCCCCTTCAGCCCTCCACCGCGGGCCGGTCACAGCCGGTTAGCGGGCGTTAGCGGCACCCTCCTACACTCGGGCGCGTGGCTCACCGACCTTTGATCGCACCCAGCATCCTCTCCGCGGACTTCGCCCGCCTTGGCGAAGAGATCCGCGCCGTCGCGGGGGAGGGGGAAACCCGCGCGGACTGGGTCCACGTCGACGTCATGGACGCGCATTTCGTGCCGAACCTGACCCTGGGCCTGCCCGTGGTGCAGTCGCTGCTCAAGGCCACCGACGTGCCGATCGACTGCCACCTGATGATCGAGAACCCCGACAAGTGGGCCATCGGGTACGCAGAGGCGGGCGCCTACAACGTCACCGTGCACGTCGAGGCCGCGCACGACCCGATCGCGCTGGCGAAGAACCTGCGCGCCGCCGGGGCGAAGGCCGGGCTGTCGATCAAGCCGAACACGCCGATCGAGGACCACCTCGAAACCCTCAAGCACTACGACACGCTGCTGGTGATGTCGGTCGAGCCCGGTTTCGGCGGTCAGTCGTTCATCGAAGGCGTCCTCGACAAGGTGCGCACCGCGCGGCGCCTCGTCGACACCGGCCACCTCAAGCTCGTCGTCGAGATCGATGGCGGGATCAACGCCGACACCATCGAGCAGGCCGCCGAAGCCGGTGTGGACTGCTTCGTCGCCGGTTCCGCCGTCTACGGCGCCGAAGACCCTGGTAAGGCGGTCGCGGCGCTGCGCGAGCAGGCGGCCCGCGTCCGCGGCTGATCCCGCCTCGGTGATCCGCCGTCGGGTCAGGAGAAGGAATCGGCCCCGATGGGTGTTGGATGTGGGGAGCACCGTTCCCAGCGACGGTGCGAGCCAGGAGGAGGGCAGCAGGAGTGTTCACCGGCATTGTCGAGGAACTCGGCGAGGTCACCGCGGTCGAGCAGGTCCCGAACGCCGCGAGACTGACCGTTCGGGGGCCGCTGGTGACCAGCGACGCCGGGCACGGCGACTCCATCGCGGTGAGTGGCGTGTGCCTCACCGTGGTCGCGGTGGCGGGCGGTGAGTTTACCGTCGATGTCGTGCACGAGACCCTGCAGCGCTCCAGCCTCGCTAAGGTACACGTCGGCGACGTCGTCAACCTTGAACGCGCGACGCCGGCGGGCGGCAGGCTCGGCGGGCACATCATGCAGGGCCACGTCGACGGCACCGGCGTCTTCCTCAAACGCGACGAGCAGGGACTCACCACGTTCGCGCTGCCGAAGAAGCTGTCCCGGTACGTGGTCGAAAAGGGGTCGATCGCGGTCGACGGCGTCTCCCTCACGGTCGCTTCGGTGACCGACGAGGAGTTCTCCGTCGCCCTGATCCCGACCACCCTCGAACTCACCACGCTCGGCCGGAACACCCCGGGTGACCTGGTGAACCTCGAGGTCGACGTGGTCGCCAAGTACGTCGAGAAGCTGGCCATGCCGCACCTGCGCGCGCAGGGGGACAATGGCGGTACGGAGGAGCGGGCGTGAGCGAGACGAGTGCGATTCCGGGGTCGGCGGATCTGACCCCCTGCGGAGGCGGGGTGGCCGTGAACGCCGATGCCATCGAGGCGGCCATCGCCGACATCAAGGCCGGCCGTCCGGTCGTCGTGGTGGACGACGAGGACCGCGAGAACGAAGGCGACCTGATCTTCGCGGCGGAGAAGGCCACGCCGGAACTGATGGCCTTCATGGTGCGCTACACCTCGGGGTACGTCTGCGTGGCGCTGACCGAACCCGAGGCGGACAGGCTCGACCTGCCGCCGATGTACCACACGAACCAGGACCAGCGTGGCACCGCGTACAGCGTCACGGTCGACGCCGCCGAGGGCATCACCACCGGTATCTCCGCGGCCGACCGGTCGCACACCGTCCGGCTGCTCGCCGACCCGGCCTCCAAGGCGTCGGATTTCCGGCGGCCCGGCCACGTGGTCCCGCTGCGCGCCAAGCAGGGCGGCGTCCTGCGGCGCCCGGGGCACACCGAAGCCGCCGTCGACCTGGCCCGGCTCGCCGGGCTTTCCCCGTCCGGCGTGCTCTGCGAGATCGTTTCGCAGAAGGACGAGGGCGACATGGCCCGTCGCGACGAGCTCGAGGTCTTCGCCGCGGACCACGAGCTCAAGATGATCACCATCGCCGACCTGATCGCGTACCGGCGGCGCACCGAGAAGCAGGTCGAGCGGGTCGCCGAGGCGCGTATCCCGCTGGCCGCGGGCACGTTCCGGGCGGTCGGCTACGACAGCCTGCTCGACGGGATCGAGCACATCGCGTTCGTCTACGGCGAGATCGGCGACGGCGAGGACATCCTGGTCCGCGTGCACTCCGAATGCCTGACCGGTGACGTCTTCGGTTCGCTGCGCTGCGACTGCGGCCCGCAGCTGGAGGCCGCGCTGGAAGCGGTCGCCAAGGAAGGGCGCGGGATCGTGCTCTACATCCGCGGCCACGAGGGCCGCGGCATCGGGCTGCTGCACAAACTGCAGGCCTACCAGCTGCAGGACGCCGGCGCGGACACCGTCGACGCGAACCTGCAGCTCGGCGTCCCCGCCGACGCGCGGGACTACGGCACCGGCGCGCAGATCCTGTGCGACCTCGGCGTCCGCTCGATGCGGCTGCTGACGAACAACCCGGCCAAGCGTGTCGGGCTGGAGGGCTACGGCCTGCGGGTGAGCGGGCGAGTGTCGCTGCCGATCTCGCCGAACCCGGAGAACCTGCGCTACCTCAAGACCAAACGGGACCGGATGGGGCACGACCTGTCCCAGCTGGAGCATTTCGACCAGGTCGGCGCCGAGGTCGACCAGGGCAACGGAGGTGGCACGCGGTGAGCGGCGAGGGCCGTCCGGACGTCGAACTCGACCTGTCCGACTGTAAGAACATCCGGCTCGGGATCGTGGCCACGCGCTGGCACACGAAGATCACGAGCGCGCTGCTGGAACGCGCCCTCGAGGCGGCCAAGGCGGCCGACCTGGAGGAAGAGCCGACGGTCGTGCGCGTCGCGGGCGCCGTCGAACTGCCCGTCGCCGCGCAGGCGCTGGCTCGCACGCACGACGCGGTCGTCGCGCTCGGCGTGGTCATCCGGGGCGGGACGCCGCACTTCGAGTACGTCTGCGACGCCGTCACCGCGGGCCTGACCAGGGTCGCGCTCGACGAGAGCACCCCGGTCGGCAACGGCGTCCTCACCTGCGACACCGAGCAGCAGGCCCTCGACCGGTCGGGGCTGCCCGGTTCCGCCGAGGACAAAGGCTACGAAGCGACGGTCGCCGCGCTGGACGCCGCGCACGCGTTGCGGAACCTGCGCCAGCCGTGGACCGAGCGGGGCTTCGTGTGAGCGTCGAGGCGGATGTGATGACGGAGTCCGAGGTCGTGGTGGTGCGGCCCCGCCGTGCCCTGGTGATGTGCTCGGTGCTGGCGGTGATCATGCTGGCGACGTTCGTGGTCGTCGCGGTCCTGCTGCGCGGCTCGGACACCGGCGTGATCTTCCAGCCGTCCGACCAGGCGGCGATGATCGGTATCGGGGTCCTGCTCGCCGCGGGCACGATGCTGTTCGCGACCGCGCGCGTGAAGGCCGACGCCGACGGCATCGAGGTCCGGAACGTGCTGATGACCAAGAAGTTCGCGTGGAGCGAGGTGCTCTCGGTGAGCTTCCCGGACGGGGCCTCGTGGGCGCGGCTGGAACTGCCGGACGACGAGTACTACTCGGTCATGGCGGTGCAGGCGGTGGACCGGGAACGCGCGGTGGCCGCGGTGCGGGCGCTGCGGCGGCTGCACAAGGCCGCCTGGGAAGGCTGACGCCTCGTGAGTGGTAAGGACGGTTCTAACCGTCCTTACCACTCACTAGAGGTCCAGGTCCACCACGATCGGCGCGTGGTCCGAGGGCCCCTTCCCTTTCCGCGCCTCACGGTCCACATAGGAATCCGTTACCGCACCGGCCACCGTCGCGTCGGCGTACACGAGGTCGATCCGCATTCCCTTGTTGTTCGGGAAGTTCCCCGCCCGGTAGTCCCAGTACGTGAACGGGTGGTCGTACTTCAGCGGCCGCGGGAACACGTCCGACAGCCCGAGGTCGCGCAGCGCGGCGAGCGCCTTCCGCTCCGGCTCGGTCACGTGCGTCGATTCGGCGAACAGGCCGATGTCCCACACGTCCGCGTCGGTCGGCGCGATGTTGAAGTCGCCGAGCACCGTGAACGGCAGCCCGCGCGCCTGCTCCTCCCGCACGGTCGCCTCCAGCGCCGAAAGCCAGGCGAGTTTGTAGCCGTAGTGCGGGTTCTCCAGGTCACGCCCGTTCGGCACGTACACTGACCACAGCCGCAGCCCGCCGCAGGTGGCGCCGATGGCCCGCGCGTCGGCCTTGTCCTCGAAGGTGGGCTCGCCGGTCAGGCCGCGTGTCACGTCTTCCAAGCCGACGCGGGACACGATCGCGACGCCGTTCCAGCGTCCGATGCCGTACGCGGCCGTCTCATAACCCAGTTCCTTCACGGCGTCGAAGGGGAAGGCGTCGGTGCCGCATTTGAGTTCCTGCAGGCACAGCACGTCCGGCTGTACCGAGCCGAGCCAGTCCAGCACCCTCGGCAGCCGGGGTCCGATCGAGTTCACGTTCCAGGTCGCGATCCGCATGCCCGCGAGCGTCCCACATCCCACCGACAACCCGACGCGAAAGGGCCCTCCGAGACGGGTCGCGTCTCGGAGGGCCCCTTCACCGGGGTGGAGGTCAGACCCCGGTGGTCGAGCGGATCCAGGAGCGGGCCGAAGCGACACTGCCGTAGTTGTTGGTGCCGCGGATGTTCGAGCCGCTCTGGTTCTGCACGGTCGAAGCGACGCCGACCTGGACGCCGTTGAAGACCTGGGGACCGCCCGAGTCACCCTTCCACGCCGAGCCGTCGATGCCGACGCTCTGGATGGCCGGGCCACCGTAAGCGTCGCGCGAGGTACCGGTGACGCGGACGTTGGCGACCTTCAGTGCCGAGGCGGGCGGGCCGGTCGGGGTCTCGCGGCCCCAGCCGTAGAGCTGGTTGGTGCTGCCGACCGACGGGTTCGAGCCGGCCAGGCCGATCGGCGTGACACCGGCGTCCGAGGCCAGGTGCAGCAGCGAGATGTCGGCGCCGGTCGGTGAGGACACCTTGCGGTCGACGGCGATCTCACGACCGCCCTGGAGCTGGTTGCTGCCCACGCGGACCCGCATGCCGCTGCCGTCGGAGTCGAGGCAGTGTTTGGCGGTCAGGACCCAGCGCTGGGCGATGACGCTGCCGGAGCAGTTGAACCCGTCCCACTGACGGCCCGGGGTGTTGACGTAGATCTGGGCGCCCCAGCTCACGGTGGGGGCGGTGCCGCCACCCACGATGTTGGGCTGGACACCGGTGGGGGTGCCCGCGGAGGCGACCGCGCCGGCGGTCATGGTGAGGGCTGCGGCGGCGAGGGTGGCGGCGCCCAGCGTACGAAGACGGCTCACGGTGCAGGAGTCCTTTCGAGCGTCATCTGACGAAGAACCGAGTGAAGTGGAACTGGGACGGAAAGTAATCAACCGGTTCACTCGCTAGGAACCAACGAACGTCGGTTCCGGCCGAAGACCCGACTTAGGTCGGTATACGTAGTGAAATACGGACCGGATCGTGGGAATGGCCACTCGAAGGATTGACCGGAGCGCAGATAAGGACGGGGCCTCGTAAGACTGTCGGTGGTGCCCCATAGGCTTGGCGGCGTGGCTGACCCGACCACCTACCGTCCCTCGCCGGGGAGCATCCCGGACGCCCCCGGCGTGTACAAATTTCGTGACGCCACGAAGAGGGTCATCTACGTCGGCAAGGCGAAAAGCCTCCGCGGCAGGCTGAACTCGTACTTCGCCGATCTCACCGGCCTGCACCCGCGCACCCGCCAGATGGTGACGACGGCGGCGAGCGTCGAGTGGACCGTGGTGAGCACCGAGGTCGAGGCGCTCCAGCTGGAGTACAACTGGATCAAGGAGTTCGACCCGCGGTTCAACGTCCGGTACCGCGACGACAAGAGCTATCCCGTCCTCGCCGTCACGATGAACGAGGAGTTCCCGCGCCTGCACGTCTATCGCGGCGCGCGCAAGAAGGGCGTGCGGTATTTCGGGCCGTACGCGCACGCTTGGGCCATCCGCGAAACACTCGACCTGCTGCTCCGGGTCTTCCCGGCGCGCACCTGCTCGGCGGGCGTCTTCAAACGGCACGGCCAGATCGGCAGGCCCTGCCTTCTCGGCTACATCGGCAAATGTTCCGCGCCGTGCGTCGGCAAGGTCTCCGCCGACGAACACCGCGCGATCGTCGAAGACTTCTGTGATTTTCTCGCCGGCCGCACCGACGCGCTGATCCGCCGCCTGGAACAGGAAATGGCGGCCGCGTCCGAAGAGCTGGAGTTCGAGCGTGCCGCCCGGCTGCGCGACGACCTCGGCGCGTTGCGGCGCGCGATGGAGAAGCAGGCGGTCGTGCTCGGCGACGGCACCGACGCGGACGTCGTGGCCTTCGCCCATGACGAACTCGAAGCCGCCGTCCAGGTCTTCCACGTGCGCGGCGGCCGGGTCCGCGGCCAGCGCGGCTGGGTGATCGACAAGGCCGAGGAGATGGGCGTCCAGGAACTCGTCGACCACTTCATCACGCAGTTCTACGGCGAGCAGGCCGAACGCGCGGACGATCCCGACGGCGGCCCGCCGGTGCCGCGCGAGGTCCTCGTCCCCGAACTGCCCGCCGACGCGGAGGCGCTCGGCGAGTGGCTTTCCGGGCTGCGCGGATCGAGGGTGAGCCTGCGGGTCCCGCAGCGCGGCGACAAGCGCGCCCTCGCGGAGACGGTGACGCGCAACGCCGGCGAGGCGTTCACCCAGCACAAACTGCGCCGCGCCGGCGATCTCACCGCGCGGTCGGCCGCGCTGGCGGAACTGCAGGACTACCTGGCGCTGGAAACCGCGCCGCTGCGCATCGAATGCGTCGACATCAGCCATATCCAGGGCAGTGACGTGGTGGCGTCGCTCGTGGTGTTCGAGGACGGGATCCCGCGCAAGTCCGAGTACCGGCGCTTCGCGTTGCGCGAGGCCGCGGAGGAGGGCGACGTCGCCTCGATCGCCGAAGTCGTCCGTCGGCGGTTTTCCCGCTATCTCAAGGAAAACGCCGAGGGTGCCGAGGTCGATCCGGACCGTCCGGGCATCGACCCGGAGACCGGCAAGCCGCGTAAGTTCGCCTACGCGCCGAATCTGCTCGTCGTCGACGGCGCGGGCCCGCAGGCCACCGCCGCCGCGGACGTCCTCTCCGAACTGGGCGTCACCGACGTCGCCGTGGTCGGCCTGGCGAAGCGGCTGGAGGAGGTGTGGCTCCCGGGCGATCCCGACCCGGTGATCCTGCCGCGCACCTCCGACGCGCTGTATCTGCTGCAGCGGCTGCGTGACGAGGCGCACCGCTTCGCCATCCGGTACCACCGGGAGAAGCGGTCCAAACGGATGCAGGTGTCCGCATTGGACGGTGTGCCCGGGCTGGGGCAGGCTCGCCGTACCGCGCTGATCAAGCATTTCGGCTCGGTGAAGAAGCTCCGCGAAGCGCGGATAGAGGAGATCGAGGCGGTGCCCGGCTTCGGCAGGCGCACCGCCGAGGCGGTCGTCGCGGCACTCGCAGGGGAGACAGCCGCGGCGGCGGGGGAGTCCAGTACGTGACCGGTGAAGGGACCATCGTGAGTGCGCAAGAAGAAGGCCGCGGTTCGGGGATGGAGGTCGCGGTCGTTTCCGGTCTGTCCGGAGCGGGCCGCAGCACCGCCGCGAAATGCCTGGAGGACCTGGGCTGGTTCGTGGTGGACAACCTGCCGCCCGAGCTGATCGCGACCATGGTCGAGCTCGGCGCGCAGGCGCGGGGCGCGATCACCAAGGTCGCCGTGGTGATGGACGTGCGCTCGCGCGCGTTCACCGACGACCTGGCTTCGGTCATCAAGGACCTCGACGCCCGCGGTTACAAGCCGCGCGTCCTGTTCCTGGAGGCCACCGACGCGGTGCTGGTGCGCCGGTTCGAGGCCGTCCGCCGCGGCCACCCGATGCAGGGCGACGGCAGGCTCGCCGACGGCATCACCGCCGAGCGCACGCTCCTGGAGCCGCTGCGGGAAGAGGCCGACCTCGTGCTCGACACTTCGTCGCTTTCGGTGCACGATCTGCGAGCCAAGATCGAGGACGCCTTCGGTTCCGAGGCGAGCACGCAGACCAGGGTCACCGTGCTGTCGTTCGGCTACAAGTACGGCCTGCCGATGGACGCCGACCTGGTGATGGACGTCCGATTCCTGCCGAACCCGTTCTGGATCCCGGAACTGCGCGACCACACCGGTCTCGAAGGCGAGGTCCGCAACTACGTGCTCAGCCAGGAAGGCGCGGACGAGTTCCTCGACCGCTACCACCAGCTGCTGCGCCTGATCGGCGCGGGCTACAAGCGCGAAGGCAAGCGGTACCTGACGCTGGCCGTCGGCTGCACGGGTGGGAAGCACCGCAGTGTCGCCATTTCCGAGGAACTCGCCCAGCGTCTGTCCAATGAGGACGGTATGGCCGTGAAGGTGGTGCACCGCGACCTTGGCCGCGAGTGATCCGCGCGCGGTCGCACTGGGGGGCGGGCACGGCCTGCACGCCACCCTCACCGCGTTGCGCCGGGTGACCTCGCAGGTCACCGCCGTGGTCACCGTCGCGGACGACGGGGGCTCGTCCGGCAGGCTGCGCCGGGAGCTCGGGCTGCTCCCGCCGGGCGACCTGCGGCAGGCCTTCGCCGCGTTCGCCGCCGAGGACGGCGGGACCCTGTGGGCGGAGGTGTTCCAGCATCGCTTCGGCGGCGACGGCGCGCTCGCCGGGCACGCGGTCGGAAACCTGTTGCTGGCCGGGCTGTTCGAGGTGCTCGGGGACCCGGTCGCCGCGCTCGACGAGGCGAGCAGGCTCATGGGCATCTCCGGCCGCGTCCTGCCGATGTCACCCGAACCGCTGGAGATCCAGGGTGAGGTTTCGGGGCTGGACGCCGAGAATCCCGAGGCGGTCCGGCGGATCCGCGGTCAGGTGGCGGTGGCGACGACGCCGGGGCAGGTGCACCGGATCAGCCTGCATCCGACCGGACAGGCCGATCGGCCGCCGCGTGGCTGTGCCGAGGCGATCGAGGCGGTCCTCGGCGCGGACGTCGTGTTCCTCGGTCCGGGTTCGTGGTTCACGAGTGTGCTGCCCCATCTGCTGGTGCCGGATCTGCACGACGCGTTGCTCCGAACGGACGCCACGAAGGTCGTGATCCTCAACCTGATCCCCCAACCGGGGGAGACGGCGGGGTTCTCGCCGGAGAAGCATTTGGACGTACTCTTCGAACACGCCCCGGAATTGCGGGTGGACGCGGTTATCGCGGATCGTGACTCGGTGCCCTCACCAGCCCGGTTGCGGGACGCCGCCGGGAGACTGAGCGCGCGGGCGTTGCTGGGGGCGGTGGCTGACCCGGTCGTGACGGGGCGGCATGATCCTGATGCGCTCGCGGGCTGTATGCGGGACGCTCTCGGTCTCACCGGGGGAGGAGCTGAAGGTATGGAGGGGCAGCGATGGCGATGACCGCCGCCGTGAAGGACGAGCTGAGCCGGCTGGAGATCACCAAGATCGGCCCGCGCCGCGCGGAGGTCGCGTCGATGCTGCGATTCGCGGGCGGGCTGCACATCGTGGCCGGCCGCGTCGTGGTGGAGGCCGAACTCGACACCGGTTCGGTGGCGAGGCGGCTGCGCAAGGAGATCCACGAACTGTACGGACACCAGTCCGACGTCCACGTCATCTCCTCCAGTGGATTGCGCAAGGGCACGCGGTACGTCGTCCGGGTGGTCAAGGACGGCGAGGGGCTCGCCCGGCAGACCGGCCTGATCGACCAGCGCGGCCGTCCGGTGCGCGGGCTGCCCGCCGCCGTCGTGTCCGGCGGCGTCGCCGACGCGGAAGCCGCCTGGCGCGGCGCGTTCCTGGCGCACGGTTCGCTCACCGAACCCGGGCGCTCGTCGTCGCTCGAAGTCACCTGCCCCGGTCCCGAGGCCGCGCTGGCGCTCGTCGGCGCCGCCCGGCGGATGGGCATCCAGGCCAAGTCGCGCGAGGTCCGCGGCGCGGACCGGGTCGTCGTGCGTGACGGTGACGCCATCGGCGCGCTGCTGACCCGGCTCGGCGCGCACACGAGTGTGCTCGCCTGGGAAGAGCGGCGCATGCGCCGCGAGGTGCGCGCCACCGCGAACCGGCTCGCGAACTTCGACGACGCGAACCTGCGTCGTTCGGCCCGCGCGGCCGTCGCCGCGGCGGCCAGGGTGGAGCGCGCGCTGGACATCCTCGGCGAATCCGCCCCGGAGCACCTGCTCGCCGCGGGCAAGCTGCGCCTGTCGAACCGGCAGGCCTCGCTCGAAGAGCTGGGCCAGCTGTCCGATCCGCAGATGACCAAGGACGCCGTCGCCGGCCGGATCCGCCGCCTGCTGGCGATGGCCGACAAGAAGGCGAAGGAACAAGGCATTCCGGACACCGAATCCGCGGTTACGCCGGACATGCTCGAAGAAGACGAGGCCTGACCGGCTCGGTACCAGTGCCCCTTACTCGGTAAGGTGTGAAGGGCGAGTTTCCTCGGCTGAGCCGAGGGAAGGGGTCCACGTCGCGTGCCGTGCCTTGCAGCGCAGCGTGATCCGGTCGGTCTCGCCGAGTTCCCGCTCCGCGCGGCTCGCCCGGGCCGCACAGCGTTCCCGGTTCTCGACGGGGATGTGCGACGCCCTGCGCTCCAACGCGGCGAGGGCGTCTTCGCGGAGTCCGGCGAGCCAGAAGTGCTCAGCCCCGTTGGCCGCCGCGTAGCTCTGTTCCAGCGTCGGCTCGTCGTCTCCGGTCACGAATGCCACCTCCGAGGTCGCCGCCGCCAGCCGGGCGTGCAGGCGGGTCGCCACATCGGGGAAGGGAACGGGTGCCTCTCCGGTCCACAGGACGGTTTCGTCGGCAAGGCCCGCCCGTGTCCGCCTGACCGAATCACCCAGCCCGGCCAGGAAGTCACGGACGTGCACCCGCCGATCCGGGTCACCCACCGCCGCGCTCGCCGCGGTGAGGATCGAGATCGGGATGGGCCCGCGGGTCGCGGCCGGCCCGAGCAGTTCCAGCAACGGGGCGAAACCGCACGAGGCGGCGTTTCTACCTCGCGAAGCGACGGACAGGGGAGGTCCTCTCCGGGCGTTAACCCGCGGCGGGCAGGCGTAACGCGGCGGTTTCCGTGGTGACGACCGATGGAAACAGCCTCCCTCGAAGATCGCCGGTGAGGTGATCTTCGAGGGAAGGGGAAGCCATGCGGGTATCGGCGGAGGTCGACAGGTGGCTCGCGCGGCGCAGCAGCCGGGCGGGTGACTGGTGGGCGGCGGAGCTGGTCGCCGCCAAACGCGGGACCCGGGTTTCGGTGGTGATCCCGGCCCGCGACGAGGAGGAAACGGTCGGTGCGATCGTCGGCACCATCCGGCGCGAACTCGTCGAACAGTTCCCCCTGGTGGACGAGATCCTGGTGGTGGACAGTCATTCCACCGACGCCACCGCCGAGGTCGCCCGTGCGGCCGGAGCGGGCGTCGTCGCGCAGGACGCGGTGTTTCCGGAGCTGGAAAGCCTGGCAGGCAAGGGAGAAGCGCTCTGGAAGGGCGTCGCCGAAACCACCGGCGATCTCATCGCCTTCGTCGACGGCGATCTCCGCGATTTCACCGCCGGCTACGTGACCGGTCTGCTGGGGCCGCTGCTGACCGACCCGGGGATCGCCTACGTCAAAGGCTTCTACCACCGTCCGCTCGCCGGGGCGGCGGGCGTCGAACCCGACGGCGGCGGCCGCGTCACCGAACTCGTGGCCCGTCCGCTGCTCAACATGTACTGGCCGGAACTGGCCGGTTTCGTCCAGCCGCTCGCCGGTGAGTACGCGGGACGGCGCGACGTGCTCGAAGGCATCCCGTTCGTCACGCACTACGGCGTCGAGGTCGGCCATCTGATCGACCTGCTCGAAGCGCACGGGCTCGACGCGCTGGCCCAGGTCGACCTCGGCCACCGGACCCACCGCCACCAGAGCACGCAGGCCCTCGGCCGGATGTCCGCGCAGATCATGCTGACCCTGATGGACCGGCTGGAACGCGGGGGCCGGGTGATCTCCGCGGCGCCCCCGTCGACGTCGCTCGCCCAGTTCCGGCGCGGTGCGGGGGAGTCCGTCGAGCGGGAACTCGTGCTCACCGATGTGGCCCTCACCGAGCGGCCACCGCTGGAGACCCTCCCGCCGGAGATCCGCCCGCAGAACGCACCCTGCTTGCGAAGGAGCGCTTAGGCCGTGTCCTGCAAGTCCATGTCTGCGATCTTCGCGCCCAGGTGGCCCCTGGCGGCACGGGCGGTCCAGCCGAGTACGACCCGGTACGAGGCCGAACCGTCCGCACCACCAGGAACCACCTGGATCACGAAGCCCATCGAACAGACTTACAGGGCACGGACTGGCGCCTCCTTGGGTTGCCACCCCGGCGGGCCGAACACGTAGCCGAGTTTGTCCCGCCACGACCCCGCCGCGCGGACGTCGCGCAGGATCGAGCCGTACTCGTGGAAGCCGACCTTGAGCAGGTTGTAGGACTCGACGTTCTTGGTCAGCCCGTAGGTCGGGCGCTTGCCCTCCGGCACGAAACTGCCGAACATCCGGTCCCAGATGATCAGGATGCCGCCGTAGTTCGCGTCCAGGTACTCCTGGTCGCTGCCGTGGTGCACACGATGGTGTGAAGGCGTGTTGAACACGTACTCGAACCAGCGCGGTAGCTTCCGGATCTTCTCGGTGTGCACGAAGAACTGGTACACGAGGTCGATCGACAGGCCGGTGAGGATCATCCACGGCGGGATGCCCGCGAGCGCGAGGACCGACCAGAACGGCAGCTGGAAGTACGGTGTCCACTTCTGGCGTAACGCCGTCGAGAAGTTGTAGTGCTCACTCGAGTGGTGCACTTGGTGGCCCGCCCACATGATCCTGACACGGTGGCTCGCCCGGTGGTAGGCGTAGAAGACGATCTCCTGGCCCAGCAGCATCAGGACCCAGGTCCACCAGTCGTGCGGGCTGAACTTCACCGGCGCCAGTTCATAGAGCGCGGCGAACACGAACAGCATGGCGATACGGAAGACACCGTTGATCACCACCGCCACCGCGCCCATGGACATGCTCGTGCGGGTGTCCTTGACGCTGTAACCGATGACGTTGTCGTCGTGGCCCAGCACGTGCAGCGCGAGGATCTCGATCGCGACGAACAGCACGAACACCGGTGTCGCCAGCAGCACCGGGTCACTCAGATGGGCAAGAAAATCCGCCACCGCACCTCTCCCTCGTCCGCCCCCGTAATCTGACCGTCAGGTAACTTACCCAAGGGTCACTTACCTCAGGGTAAGATAATCGCCGTGACAGAAGCAAGGGCCGTCGGCACGAAGGGGGTGCCCCGCGAAGAGCGGGAGACCCAGATCGTGCGCGCCGGGACGGAGGAGTTCGGCAAGAACGGGTACGCCGGGGCGTCGATGGTGGAGATCGCCCGCCGGGTCGGTGTCACGAAACCCTTGCTGTACCAGTACTTCGGCTCGAAGGACGGGCTGTACCTCGCCTGCCTGCACCGCGCGGGGGACAGGCTGACCGAAGGCGTCGCCGAGACGATGGCGGCGGAGTCCGAGCCGCCGGAACGGATGCCGCTCGCGGTGCTCTCGGCCATTTTCGAGACGTTCGACAACGACCGGTACGCCTGGAAGCTGCTCCGCGACCCGACGGTGCCCTCGACGGGTGAGATCGCCGGCGTCGCAATCGACTACCGCTACCGGCTCGACGGGTTCGCCCTGGTCGGCGCCGCCCAGCTGATGCGCTCACGGGGCCTGGACGACGATCGCGACATCGAGGCGATCGCGCAGGTGTGGACCGGCGTGGTCGATTCGCTGATCAGCTGGTGGATCGACCAGCCGGACCAGGACGCCGCGGCGATGACCGAGCGGTGCGGGCGGATCATGCGGAACCTGTTCGGCTGGTGAGCACGTAAAACGCCACCCCGCCGGGAGGTCCCGGACGGGGTGGCGTTCCTCCAGCTCACACTGGATACGGTCGGGGTGCCCGGCGCCGCTCCGGACACCCCGGCCGTGCTCAGGACGCGGCGCTGGATTTGCCGCGTAGTTTGACGTTGGCCGTCGAGGCGTTCTTGATCGCCGTTTCGATCTGAGCCATCGTCGAGGACGAGGACAAATCCGGAACCGTCGCCGACTTCAGCGCGTAGAGCGTGAAGGTGTAGGGATGGCTGGAGCCGCCGGGGCAGGGGCCGAAGTACTTCTGCGAGTTCGCCCCGCTCCCCATGGCCTTCTGCTTGGCGCCGTTCTGGTTCGGGACGGTGTAGCCCGCTCCGAGGCCTTCGGGCAGTGACGCCGCGGACGCCGGGATGTCCCAGATCGCCCAGTGCAGTTTGTTGCCGTTGTTGGCCACGTCGGCGAAGACGATCGCGTATCCCTTGGCACCGGTGGTCCCGGCGCCCCACGCCAGCGGCGGGGAGGTGTCCTGGCCCGCGGTGCCGTCACCGGCGCAGGTGAACTTGTCCGGGATCGACGCGTTGTCGGCGAACGCGGAACTGGTCAGCTTGAACGCTCCCGGCTGCGAGGCACCGGGGAACTTCAGCCGGACCACGACGTTGTCGATCCCGCTCGGGGTGCCGCCGTTCTTGTCCGCGTTGGTCGAGGTGACCCACAGGCCGCCGTCCGGTGTCTTGGTGACCGAGCGGAGCCTGCCCCAGCGGCCGGAGAACAGCGACTGCACCGAGCCGACGCCGTTGCCCGCCGCGTTGATCTGGGTGGCGAAGAGCTGCTGGCTGGTGACGGCCGCGACGTAGATCCAGTCGTTGACGATTTCGATCCCGCTCGGCCCGCCGGAACTGGTCGGCCAGGTCTTCTTCGGCGCGATCGTGCCGGCGCAGCTGCCGGTGGTCCCTTCGCACTGGGACCAGCCGAAGTTGCCGCCCTTTTGGATCAGGTTGAGCTCGTCCTGGGTGCCGTCCCCGAATTCCGAGGACCACAGCTGGCCGCGGGAGTCCCACGCGAGGCCCTGCGGGTTGCGGTGCCCGTAGCTCCAGACGTATCGGGCGTTGCCGCCGGTGGCGAAGAACGGGTTGTCGTTCGGCGCCGAGCCGTCGAGGTTGAGCCGCAGGATCTTCCCGTTGAGCGAACTCTTGTCCTGCGCCGTCGCCTTGTTCTGCCCGTCGCCGACGGTGGCGTAGAGCTTGCCGTCCGGACCGAACCGCACCCTTCCCCCGTTGTGGTAACGGTTCTTGGCGATCCCGGTGAGCACCGGCGTCGACGTCGAGGACAGCTTTCCGTTCTCGTAGGTCATCTTCACGATCCGGTTGTCCCCGGAAGCCGTGTGGTAGAGGTAGATCGCGTGATCGGTGGCGTAGTTCGGCGAGATCGCGATGCCGAGCAGGCCGCCCTCGCCACTGGTGCCGACCGCGCCGGGAACCTTGCCGAGCGTGGTCTTCTCCCCCGACGGCGTGATCCGCAGGATCTCGAACCGGTCCCGTTCGGTCGCCAGCCCAGTTCCGTCCGGCAGGAAGTCGACGGACCAGGCGAGGTCCACCTTCGTGATGTCCTTGTCGTATTCGGGAATCCCGCCGCCCGCGGCGCCGCTCGTCTTCGCGGTCAGTGCGTTGCTCGCGGCCGATGCGTTGCCGTCGAGGTCACGCGCCTTCACCGTGAAGGTGTACGACGTGTTCGCTGTCAGGCCGGTCACCGTGGCTTCGAGCGAAGGCGTCGTCGCGACCTTCGTGGTGCCCTGGTACACGTCGTAACCGGCGATGGTGCCGCTGTCGTCCGTGGAAGCGTTCCACGCCAGGGAGACACTGTTCGCGGTCACCGACGTCGAGCGGAGGTTCCCCGGCACCGTCGGCGGCGTGGTGTCCCCGCTGGACGGCGTCGTGAACTGGACGACATTGCTTTGCTGCGAAGGGTTTCCGGCCGCGTCGAAGGCGCCGACCGAGATGTCGTAGGCCGTGTTCGGCTGCAGGTTGTCGACGGTCGTGGTGAGCGTGTTCCCGTCGACGGTCTTGAGAATGTTGCCGCCACGCATGACGTCGTAGCGGACCACGCCGACGTTGTCGGTCGCGGCTTCCCAGGTGAAGGTGGCGCTGCGGGCCTTGATGTCCTTGGCGGCCAGGTTCTTCGGCGGGGTCGGCGCTTCGGCGTCGACCACCCCGCTCGCGGTGAGCTTGTCCGCGTTGGGCCCGCCGTTCGCGGTCGTCGCGGTGGTGCGGATCTTGTTGGTCCCGGCGGCCAGCGCGACGTCCTTCGTGACGGTCTTCCAGGTGGTCCACGCCCCGGTTCCGGGGAAGGACAGAGTTCCGGCGGCGGTGCCGTTGACGCTCAAGGAGACCGGCCGGTCGATCGTGGTTCCGTTCGCGTAGCGGAAGGTCAGCGTCTGGGTTCCGGCCTGCGCGGCGTTCACCGTGTACTCGACATAGCTGCCGGCGACGTTGTCGAAGTTCACGAACCCGGTGCCGGAATAGCCCGCGTGGTTCTTTTCGACAGCGCCTTGGGAGATCGTCGCGGCTTCGGATTCGTGATCGGTCGGTGCCGCGCCGGCGGGCAGCGCCGGCAGGACGGCGAAGGTCATCGCCGTCGCGGCGGCACACGTGAGCAGCGCGCGCCACGGTGGTCGGGGTGCCACTGGAGCCTCCATGCGTGAAGTTCGGGGTCGGGAGGTGCAACGGCGGACCGGGCGAGCCCGGCGGGGGACGTGGAGTTTTAGTTAGGAAACTTTCCTATCTATGGTTCAGATCACACACCAGCGGGTGCTTCGTGTCAATACTTGACCAACATCAACACGGAGGGTCACCTCCCTAAACGCGATGGGAGGGAAGGGCTGGCGCGGCCGCTGAAGGTTGCGACCACACACCCAGCCAGAGCAGCCCCGCACGACGCGCGTGAAGGCCCCCTTCCCTCGGCTGAGCCGAGATCGGAAGAGNCAGCTGGGCACGAAGTTCCCGGATTTCACCGTGCGCAACTGTTTCGGCGAGCCGAGGGAAGGGGGCCTTCACGCGGAGACAAAAGGCGTCAGCCGGCGATGTCCGCCCGCGCGATCACCTTCGTGATCCGCGCCCGCACCAACGACTCCTCGGGCACGGCGTTGCGCTTGCCGTAGGCCTCGGCCTTGTCCTCGCCCATGTAACGCCCACCGAGCCTGGTCGCCCATTCGAGCATCTCGTCGAGGTCGTCGTGCAACACGGCTTCGGCGGTGAACTGCACGTACGAGTACGGCGGCCTCTGGTCGTCGACGGCCAGCGAAAGCCGCGGATCGCGTCGCAGCGCCTTCCCCTTGAGGGTGTCCGTGCCGGTGGTGAAGATCAGCTCGTCACCGTCCGGCCCCTCGTTCAGCAGGAACCACACCGGCGTCACGATCGGCGCCCCGTTGGCGCGGACCAGGCCGAGCATGCCCGTCCGCGTGCCCTCGCTCGCGAACTCCCACCATTCGTCCCGGCTCATTTCACGCATGAACCAGACGCTACCGCCGCCCGGAGCGCCGGGCACCCCGGTCACCCGTGCGGGGTGCGAGGGGCGGCGACTAGCCTGGCCTGCTGTGCGAGACGACGAGCTGACCGGGATGGGGCTGGCCGACGAGGGGCTGACCCGCCGCCTCAAGGCGCTGGCCTGCACCGCGCCCTTGCACGACCTCGACGCGCGCAAGGCGAAGCTGGACTGGGCGGACGCCACGATCTACCAGATGGCCGAGATCGCCCTGCACACGATCGACCAGGTCACCGTCTCGATGGACTTCGACACGGGCGCCGATCACGAACAGGTGATCGCGCGGCTGCTGCCGTTCGTGGCGCTCCAGGCGCCCGGCCGGACGCCCGGCGAGCACGCCAAGGTCGCCCGGTGGGTCCTCGACAACCTGATCAATGTCGGCACCACCGATCGCGGGTTCCGCCGCGTCTACGGCTCCATCGGCCCCGGCGGCGGCTACCAGCGTCGCCAGTTCGACTTCAAGCTGCTCGTCGAGCTGGCCGCGCCCGACGGCGAGGTCTACCTGCGCGCCACCGACGAGGCGATCAACGTGCTCGTCGGCGCGCTGGACACCGACGTCGAGTCGGCCCAGATCGCGGCCGAGGTCAAACTGGAGAACCTGATCAACCGCGGCCGCCTCGCCGACGCGAAGCTCGCGGCGGAACAGGCCCGCTACCGGACGGTCCAGTACGGCGAGACCCTGCGCGCCAAGCTCGACGCCACCCGGCGCGACGTGCGCGCGGTCGACTGGGAGCGCGAGGTCCCGGACCTGCTGGATCAGGCGCTGTCCCATATCGAGTCCCGCTTCCGCGCCGAGAACGCGATCCTCAAGAACATCACCGCGTCGAGGGACGAGACCGAGGACCTCGACCGCAAACGCCGCGCGGCCGAGCTCGTCGACATCGTCGGTGACTGCATCCGCCGCCACACCCGGCTCCAGTCACGGCTGGCCGACGCGGGCGCGGTGTTCCGCGCCGAACAGGACCGGCAGCAGTTCTCCGGGCCGCCGCAGCGCGCGACGATCGACCTGTTCGGCCAGCTCCTGATGCCGACGCTGGGCCTGCCGATCGCCGAGGCCGTCGCGCCCGCCGAATCGTTCTTCCACGCCGGCGCCGGGATCTCCCCGCCGACCGTGCCGTCGCTGTCGTCGTTGGTGTCGCTGCTGCTGCGGCCTGCCCCCGAACGTGACCAGCTCGTCGGCGAGATCCCCGAGCCCGAGCTCATGCCCGCCGAGGTCACCGACAAGTTCGGTGACGAGCAGTGGCGCCTCGCCGACGACCTGCTCGACCTGCCGGAGGTGCCGCGGCGGCTGTCCGGGCTGCTCGAAGAAGCCCGCCGGATCGATCCCGGCCTGCCCGCCCTGGTCGCGTTGCGGGCGGTGCACGCCTACAGTCCCGAGGTCGGCGCGGCGCTCCGGCAGGGGGAGCGCCAGGTGCTGCTGGCCGTCGACGACGGCACGCTTCTCGAAGATCCCGAGTTCGGCGGAGCGGATCTGCTGCTTTCGTCGGCCACGGTCGATCGCCACGAAGATGAGGAGGAGGTCGCGTGACGACCACAGGGGACGTCGAATCCGCGGCCCGGCTCGTCTCCTTCGGGATGCGCCCGAAGCAGTTGCCGTCGCGGGACGTCGTGTACGGCGACCTCGTCCGGCGCTACGGCGAGGACAGGGCGTTCAAACAGCTCACGCACGCGGTCGCGGCCGGGCTCGGGCTGATGGTGCTGGAGGTCAACCTCCAAGCCGGTGCCGTCTTGGCGGCGACCGACGAGTCCGTCTTCGAGATCAAGATGGACAGCTACGCGCGGCAGAGCAAGATCCGCGAGCGCCGGGAGACCGAGAAGGTCCTGCACGGGCTCGTCCATCTCGCGACCGCCGCGCTCGGCTACCCGCGCCCGGACGATCTCGCCAACGACACCTACATCGGCCGCGTCAGTGTCGAGCAGGTGGACGCGATGGTGCGGGAGGCCTGCCGGATCCTCGACGAGCGCGCGGCGGAGGCTGAGGCGAACAACGACCCGCTGGCCGACGCGCCCGAACTCGAACAGGCCTGGCGCGCCTACGCCCGGCGTCCGGCGGCCGCGGCGACCAAGGACGGCAGGCTGGCGTCGGACACCACGCGCGGCATGGTCGCGCGCGCCCTGCGTTTCCTCGCCGATCAAGGGTTTCTCGTCCAGGTCAGCGGAGAACAGGGCGGGACCTACCGGACGACACCGCGCTATCAGGTGCAGGTGCGCGAACTCGCCGCCGACGCGGCCTTCGACGATCTGCTCGAGCTGAACGTCGTCTCGGTCGCCAACGGCGGCGGGACGTTGCGCGCGGCCGCGTCGGACACGCTCTAGAGGGCTGGCGAGCGGAGCAGTGGTGATGAGCGGAAATCAGCCGATGCGAACCCGCCCGGGCCAGAGGCCCCGCTATCGCGGCCGCAGGGCGCCGGAAAACAGAGCCTGGATGGCAACGGGAACCAGGGCCCTGGCGACGCGATCGCGGACGTGGGTTCTCGGTTAGGGGAGGGAAGAGATGTACGAGCTTTCGCGGGTTCGCCTGCATTCCGTGGGCCCGGCGGGCGCGCGGTACCAGGACGTCGTGCTGGACTTCAGCGGCGTCGGCGCGGCCATCACCGCGCCCAAGCAGGACGCGCTGTTCAGTGCCGGGATCCACCTCGCGGGGGAGGGGCCGCCGCGGCGCCCGTCGCCGGCGAGCGTGCTGTTCCTGGAGAACGGCGGCGGCAAGTCCGTCCTGATCAAGCTGATCTTCTCGGTCATGCTGCCCGGCCGCCGCCAGGTCGTCGGCACGACGAACACCAAGGTGCTGGAGAAGTTCGTCGCGGCCAAGGACGTCTCGCACGTCGTGCTGGAGTGGCTGCAGGTCGAGACCGGCCACCGGGTGATCACCGGCAAGGTGTCGGAATGGCGCGGGCACGTGGTGTCGGCGGACTCGGAGAACCTCGTCGATTCCTGGTACTGCTTCCGGCCGACGCCCTCGCTCGATCTGGACTCGCTCCCGCTGACGTCGGACGGCAGGCTGCTGACGATGTCCGGCTTCCACGACCAGCTCGACAAGGTGCACGGCGGCGAGCCCGAACTGGAGCTGTTCTGGACGCGGCGTCACCACGAATGGACGTCCCGGCTCGACGGGCTCGGCCTCGACACCGAACTCTTCCGGTACCAGCGCGCGATGAACGCCGGTGAGGGCGAGGCGGCGGACGCCTTCGCGTTCAGCACCGACGAGGCGTTCGTCGAGTTCCTGTTGCGCGCGGTGCTTTCGGAGGAGGAGCCGAAGGATCTCGCCGAAGTCGTCGCGACGTACGCGCACAACCTCGCACAGCGCGGGGATCTGCTGTCGGAGCGCGATTTCGTCGCGGGGGCGCTCGACCTGCTCACGCCGCTGGCGGAGGAGGAAAGCGTCGCCGCCGCTTCACGGAAGCTCGCCGACGCGGCCCGCGCCGAGATGCGGACGCTGGCCGGTCAGGTCGCCGCGCGCGATAAACTGGAGAACGAGCGGCTGAGCGGGCTCGAACAGCACGTCGACGAGGTGAAGTCCGCGGAGAAACTGGCCGAGGGCGACCACCGCCGTCTCACCGCCGGGGTCACCGAACTCCGCCGCCTGGTCGGGAAACTGCGGCTCGAGGAGGCGCAGGAGAGCAAGAAGCGGATCGACGGCGAACTGGCCGAGGCCAAGACCGCAGCCGAGGCCTGGCGTGAATGCGCCACCGTGCTGAACCACCTCAACGCGTCTCGCAAGGCGCGCGATTTCCGGGAACTGGTGGGGAATCGCGAGCAGAAGGCGCAGCCCGCGCTGCAGGCGCGCAACGCCGCCGCGGGCGCGCTCGCGCGGGGGCTGCTGGCGCTGGCCAAGAACGCCACCGAGCAGGCGGCGAAGGCCGAAGCCCATGTCGGCGCCCTGCGTGCCGAGGCGGAGAAGGCTCAGGCGGAACGCGACGAGTCGGCGAACCTCGCGGCCTCGCGCCGGGCGGAGGCCCGAGGGCTGGGCGCGCGGATCGCCGAAATCCGTGAGGAGATCGCGGAAACCGTCCGGTCCGGCGCGCTCAAGGCCGGTGCCGACGTCGCCGAAGCGGCGCGTGCGGCCAGGACGGAGGCCGAGGAGACCGCCGCGGAACTCGGACGGCGCGAACAGGAACTCGAACGCGTCGCGGAGGATCTGCGGTCCGCGCAGGCCACCGTCAACGACGCGCACCGCCTCGCGGGGTCCACAAAGGACCGTCTGGAACGTGCGGCCGACGAACTCGACCGCGCCAACCGGCGCACCGACGCGCTCGCCGTCGAACCCCGGCTGAGCGAACTCCTCGGCGCGGACGACGTCACGCTGGAGACGGACCTCCCGGTGTTGCTGGAGCGTCTTCGTGAGGCGGGTTCGGCCGCGGAGAAGGAACAGACCGCGTTGCGGATGGAGGAATCCGTCGACGAGCGCGCGCTGAACGCGCTCGGCTCTGGCGGCCTCCTGCCCGCCACCGAAGAGGTCCAGGCCGCCTTGGACGCGCTGGAAGCCGCCGGGATGAACGCGTGGTCCGGCTGGCGCTACTTGTCCACTTTGGACAAGAAGCGGCGGGCGGCCGTACTGGCCCGCGCGCCCCAGCTGGTCTCGGGGATCCTGCTCAACGAACCGGAACAGGTCCGGCTCGCCGAGAAGGTCCTGTCGGAGCGGCGTCTGCTGCCCACCACGATCATCCCGGTCGCCACGACCGAGGCCACCACGAACGACCGCCTGCCGGACGAGGCCGGGATCGCCTTCCTCGTGCCGCCGAATCCGGCGATGTACGACGAGGAAGCCGCCGACGCCGAGCGCGAGGCCATCGCGCTCCGGCACGCGGAGCGTCAGCGTCGGCTGGAAGCGCTGGCGACGTCGCTCGCCGACGACAGCGCCCTGTCGTGGAAGCTCAAGACCTGGCGCGAGGACTACCCGCCCGGCAGCATCGCGACACTGGCCGAGCAGCTCCAGAACGCGCGCACCGCGCACGAAACCGCGCAGACCGCGCTGGAGCAGGCGGAAAAGGAATTCCAGCGCCTCGGTGAGAAGGCGGCCGGGCTGCGGGAACGGGTCCCCGAACTGCGTGCGGCTTCGGCCGAGGCGGGGGAGCGGGCCCGCGGGCTCGAAACGCTCGCCGCGCGTGCCGCGAAGATTCCCGAGTGGACGGACGACGTCGAACGCGCGACCGAGACCGCCGAGCGGGCGGAGGCGACGGCTTCCGACGCAGCCGTGAAGGCGTCCCGGCTGCGCGAGCAGGCGAGCGAGGAGCAACGCACCGCCGACGGGCACCGCCGCACGGCGACGACCGCGAAAGCGGAACTGGCCGAGGTGCCGGGATCGAGTGACGTCACCGAAAACGACCCCGTGCCCACCGAACCGGTGGACGCGTTGCGGCGTACGTTCGCGTCGGCTTCCGAGGCGTACGCGAAGGTGGAGGTCGGCAGTGACCTCCGTGCCGAACTCGACCAGGCCGAGAGTGTCGAGGCGTCCGCGCGGGCGGCCGTGGAGGCCCTGGACGACGCCGTCCGCGAGCGGGCATCGGCGTTGCTGGAAACACCGGACGGCTCCGACGCTTCGGCGCGGGCGGCCGCGCAAGCGCGGGCGAACCGCGCGGTCGCGGTGCTGGAGGAAGAGCGCACCGAGATCGTCGGGCTCGTCGCGACCCGCAAGGCGGAACTGAACCAGCTGCCGGAACAGCCGTCCGCGATCGCTTCCGACGCGCGGCCGAAGGACATCGAGCACGGCCTGGAGCTGATCGACGAGGCGAGTCTCGAAGTGTCCGCCGCCGCGCGGAAGTGGGAGGAACTGCAGGAACGTCGCGCCGCGGCCGAAGCGACACTGGAGTCCGCGAAGACCTCCGCGTCGGGATTCGGTCTGCTGGCCGAATCCATGGCGCACCTCTTGTCCAAAGACGACGAAGAGGGCGCGTTCGACGGCGATGTCGAATCGGCGCGCGCCAAGCACTCCCGGCTCAACACCGCGCTCACCGAGGCGCAGGACGCCGCCGACGCGGGTGACCGCCGGGTGCGGGCCGCGGCCGACCAGCTGGCGCAGTACGCCACGGACAAGCGGTTCGAGAAGCTCAGCACGCCGGTGCGGCAGCAGGTGATCTCGGTCCGCCGCGATCAGCTGCCCGCCCACGCCGCGGAATGGGCGGAGGCGCTGCGGCCCCGGTTGCGCACGCTCACCGACGATCTCGCGCAGATCGACCGGCACCGCGGCGGCATCATCACCCGCCTGCAGGGCATGGTCGACGGCGCGCTGCGCACCCTCCGTGCGGCACAACGGGTTTCGCGGCTGCCGGACGGTCTCGGCGACTGGTCGGGCCAGGAGTTCCTGCGGATCCGCTTCACCGAACTCGAGGAGAACGTGCTCGCCGAGAAACTGGGCGAGGTCGTCGACGAGGCCGCGGTGGGGAAGACCTCCGACGGCCGGGATGTCAAGCGGGACGGGCTTTCGCTCGTCCTGCGCGGCGTGCAGGCCGCCGCTCCCAAGGGTTTCCGGGTCGACATGCTGAAGCCGGACTCCGTGCTGCGGACCGAGCGGCAGCGTGTCTCCGAGATCAGGGACGTGTTCTCCGGCGGGCAGCAGCTGACCGCGGCGATCATCCTGTACTGCACCCTGGCGGCGCTGCGGGCGAACAACCGCGGCAAGGCCCGCAACCGGCATTCCGGCGTGCTGTTCCTCGACAACCCGATCGGCCGTGCGTCGGCGGGCTATCTGCTGGAACTGCAGCGCGCGGTCGCGGAGGCGCTGGGCGTCCAGCTGATCTACACCACTGGCCTGTTCGACGCCGGCGCGCTGAGCGAGTTCCCGCTGATCGTGCGGCTGCGCAACGACGCGGATCTGCGGGCGGGGCGCAAGTACCTGTCCGTCGACGCGACGATCCGGAACGCGACCGACGAACTCGGCGAGCCGGACGGCGTCGCGCGGCTTTCGGCGACTCGGCTGTTCACGCGGCCGGCGGACGAGCCGGAGCCGGAGGAGGAGACGGCCTGACGTGCTCCCTCGGCGGGCGTCGGTGCGTGCGCTGAACAGCCCGAAGAGCCCCTAGACCCGGTCACCCGGCCGACTTGATGCTTCCCGCGTCGAGGCCCGGTACTGCCCGGGAGCCTGACGGCGAGCGCGGCGGAAGGCCCGGCTGAACGCGTACACCGACGTGTAGCCGACCGAGCGGGCGATGGTGTCCACCGTGTCGTCGGTGTCGCGCAGCCGGACGGCGGCCAGGTCCATCCGCCACTGGGTCAGGTACTCGCCGGGCGTCCGGCCGGTGGTTTCGCGGAAGCGCCGGGTCAGCGTGCTGCGCGAGGTCGCCAGTTCCGCCGCGAGCAGATCGGTGGTCCACGGTTTCGCCGGGCCCTCGTGGAGCTTCGCCAGTGCCACGCTGATCAGCGGATCACCGAGGACACCGAGCCAGGTTCCCCGCGCCTCGGCCGGTTTTTCGGTCCGCCACGCGCGGAGCAATTGGACCAGGAGGATGTCGACGAGGCGGTTGAGGACGAACTCGGTGGCGATCTGCGGGGCGGCCAGCTCCCGCGACAACAGCCGGACGGTGTCGTCCAGCCCGCCGCCGACATGGTTCGCGCGGATGTGCACCAGCTCCGGCAGGGTGGCCAGCACCTGGGTGGACACCGCCGGGTCGTAGTCGTAGGACGCGCCGAGGACATGGGTGTCCACCTCGCCGGACCCGAGGCGCAACACGCCGCCGCAGGCTCGCGCCTTCTCCGCCGCCGTGCACAGGTTGGGAATGATCGCGACGTCCGGAGCGCTGCGCAGAGTGTGCTCCGGGCCGTTCGGCAACAGGACGACGTCGCCGGGCATGAGCTGCCGCGGCGGGTGCCCGGCCAGTTCCAGCCAGGCGGTGCCGCAGGTGACGGCGTAGAAGGCGGCGCGGGTGATGCCATGCCAGAGGATGCCCCACGGTCCGGACGCCTCGATCCGCGCCCCGGCGGTGCCACGGACGCCGCCCACGGCGAGCGCTTCGGCCAACAGATCCATGGAATCGAGGATAGTGCGTCAAACGGATATGTTCGTGGCGTCTTCAGGCATCGATACGGTCACTGAGTGCGTCATACGATCGAGGTCATGACTGACACGTTCGACTTCGACCAGATCAACCGCACCGTGATCGCCGAGTTCCGCGAGACCGGCGGCAAGGCGGGTGGCATGTTCGAGGGCTACCCGCTCGTCCTCGTCCACCACACCGGCGCGAAGTCCGGCACCCAGCGGATCGCGCCCCTCGTCCCGCTTCTCGAAGGCGACCGGATCTTCATCTTCGCGAGCAAGGGCGGCTCCGACGACAACCCGGCGTGGTTCCACAACCTGGTGGCCAACCCGGACACGAAGGTCGAACTCGGCACCGAGACCTTCCCGGTCCGCGCGCGGTTGCTCACCGGCGCCGAGCGCGACGAGGTCTACGCCAGGCAGTCCGCCGTCATGCCGCAGTTCGCCGAGTACCAGAGCAAGACCAGCCGCGTCATCCCGGTCTTCGAGCTGGAGCGGGTCTAGCCCCCTCGTGAGTGGTGAGGACGGTTCTAACCGTCCTTACCACTCACGACGACGGGGGAACGGCCATACCGCGCAAGTTGAACTGGATGCCGAACCGTTCCGCCAGTCCGGGCACGGTGATTTCGGTGATCAGGTTCCCGGTGACGCGATCGAACCGCTTGATCCTGACGGGGGTCTTGCCGTCGAACGTCTCCTGGATCAGGTTTATCGACCGGTCCGTGAAGACGGCCTGGCTGGACGAATCGCTGTCCGAGGTGAACCCGGTGTCGAACCGTGGCGTGGTGATCCCGGAGGCGATTTCGGTACTCATGATCCGGCCGTCCGCGGCGAGCCATTCGAGGCGGCCTTCCCGCACGGCCTTGGCGTCGTACGTCTTCTGGGAGAACGTCTCGGGGTCGACCAGTTTCTCGGTGATGGGGCGTCCTTCGGCGTCGACGAGTGGCCGTTCGGTGTACTTACCGTCGCCGGTGTTCCACAAAACGATGGCCAGATGGGGCTTGCCGTCGGCGTCGGTGTAATCGGAAAGGAACGTGATGACACCGTCCTGACACGGCACGTGACGGTTGTGGTCTCCCGCGTCGAAGACTCCTCGCCAGGCGAGGACCTTTTCCTTTCCTTCGGTTGCCGGGTACAGCTGTGAAAGCAGCTCCGGCTGCGCACTGGGATCGGCCTTCGAGCGCATGCCGGGAATCTTGGCCGAATTCGCGAAATGAGCTCCCGCGTCGGTGGCGATTCCGTTGAGGACGCCGCCGCACAGCGCGTTCATGAAGTAGTTTCCTTCGACCCGGTAGAGCTGGGAACCGGTCGAAGTGGTGACGGCCACCTGATTGGTGTAACCGGATTCGGAGAAGCCTTCGTTGTAAACCGCGACGAAACCCTTGTCGCCGGGCAGCGCGAAAGCCGATTGCTGATGCCCTGCCTTCTTGTTCTCGAAGCTGGCCAGACCGCCCTTGCCGAGGATGTAGTCGCGGATGTCGTCGCTGAAGAACAGCCCGGTCTCCGACCACGCGATATGCGACTCGGTCATGCCGCTGGTCTCGATCAGCTGTGTGCCGCCGTCCGCCCGCACCAGGACCAGATAGGCGGGCTGCCGCTTTTCCGCCGGCTTGTCGGCGGAGGTGTCCGGGCTGAGGTAGAACGCGGCGACGGTTTCGCCGAGCTTCACCACATCGGGATCGGCGATGTTCATCTCCGCTCCGCCGTCCGGCGAAGTGCAGGCCGTCACGGCCAGAAGCGCGCAGGCGGCGAGCGCGACGAGTCGGGGGAGGCGCACCGGGCCGAATCCTCTCAGGCGGTGGGTGGTGCGGCCCGCACCCGGCAGGCCGCACCCGTCCATCGAATGTCGTTACTTGATGGTCGCGTAGACCACGGTGCTGCCGTCATCCTTGATGTTGTCGGGGTAGACGCCCAGTCCGCCGTTCTTGTCCAAGTCGATGTCGACGGAATCCTTGTAGGCCTTCCACACCAGCTCGGAGCAGTTCAGCTTCCCGTTGTTGTTGTATTTGTTGTTCGCGAAGTCCATGTCGTAGTCCAGACCGCGGAACTTGTTGTAGGCGTGGTTGGCCGCCTTGTCGCGGCTGGACTGCTTGGCGTTGACGGACATCTTGTAGATGGGGCCGCACTTTTTCAGCGTGGACGCCGTGACGGACCTGCTCTTGCTGCCCTTGCCGGGCGCCTCGACGATTGTCTTCGTCGTGTAGTAGATGCCGACGTGGTTGTGCTTGAACACGGAGGTCTTGGCGTAGGAGTGGAAGACATCTCCCTTGTTCCGCGCGTTTCCGACCGTCTTCTTAGTCTTGCAGGCGCCGTCGTCGGAGGAAGCGATACCGATTTCGCTCGACGCGGCCGTTTCCGCGGCCTGGGCCGGCGCGGCGAGCAGGCCGAACATCGCCGTTCCCGCCATTACCGCGGTCGCGGCGGACGAGGTGATGATTCTCCCGATTTTGGACATGGTTTTCCCCACTCTTTCAACCAGTGGACAGCGGCACCCGGCGCGATCGCGCACAAGAACTCGGGGGTCCCGGTCCGTTGACGGAATTGAAAGTAACGGGTTCGAAGAGCCGCGGGAGTCCGGTGAACGCCTGACAGCCCGGACGGCCGTCGCTCAGTTCGAGGTGACGAGGTAACCGATCACCGCGGCTTCCAGGACGATCACCAGTACCACGATCACCACGAGGCCCAGGTTTCGTTCCCGGCGTGAACGATCGGACTCGGTCACCGTGGGTTGCTCCCTCTGCGCTCTCAGTGTTCAGCGGTGGCTGGCAACGGTACTTTTCCACCAGAAGTATCGGTATCCCGCACGACCCCCCCAAGGCCCCGGTAACCTCCCGCGCATGGCGGGTTCGGAAGACTCTCATAGGTTGATCGGATGGACCGGCGAGCGGTGTGTGCCGTGGGCCGGGGACATCCAGATGATCTACGAGCACTATCACCGGTACGCGCTCGCCGCCCGATTCGTCGCAGGCAAGCGCGTGCTCGATCTCGCCAGTGGTGAAGGTTATGGCGCGGCGCTGCTGGCCACGACCGCCGCCGAGGTCGTCGGGGTCGACATCGACGAGTCGGCCGTCGAACACGCGCGAACCACCTACGCCGGGCGGAAGAATCTCAGCTTCGCCCAGGGGTCGATCATCGACCAGGGACTGCTTTCCGACGCCGGCCGGTTCGACGTGATCACCTGTTTCGAAGCCATCGAGCACGTCGTCGAACACGACGATCTGATGAGCCTGGTTCGCGTCCGGCTCGCCCCCGGCGGGATCTTTCTCGGCAGTACCCCGGACATCCGGGTCTACAGCCACGAACACGGCAACGACAATCCCTTTCACGTCAAGGAGTTGACCGAGGAGGAGTTCCGCGCGCTCCTCGGCGGCCATTTCGGGAACGTGGCCGTGCTGCGGCAGAACATCGCGGTGGGTTCGCTGCTGACCGCCGACCCCGGCGAGCCGCACGCGAAGGGACCGGCGCTGAACCAGAGCCTGACCCGGATCGGCGAGGACGGCTGGACGGTCACCGACGGGAGCCCGCATACCTACCTCATCGGGATCGCCTCCGACGGTCCGCTGGACGCCGTCCCGGCCGTCGGCACCCTGCTCGACCCTCAGCTTTCGCTGCTGGGAGCGATGAGGGAACAAGGAGCATCCAGGCACGCCGAGGCGGAGGAGGAGCTGGCCCGGCTGAGGGAGGAACGCGACCGGCTCACGGCCGAGGTCGCCGAACTCCGCCGGGAGGCGGAACTGGACGCGGCGCGGCTGGCGTGGCGGACGGAGACCGCCGAGCGGTACAGCGCCGAGGCGGCCCGGCTCGCCGAGGAGAACGCGGTACTGAGCGACGGCCACTCGGCCACGGTGAACCGGCTGGTCAAGAAGTACCGGGGCGCCATCGAAAAGTACGCGCCGAGGGGTAGCGCGGTCCGGAGCGCCTACGAGCGCGCGCTCGGGCGCACCGACGAGGTCCCGCAGGAGGAGCACGGCCTCGAACCGGTGGCCGTGACCACCAGTACCGAACCGCTGGTCAGCGTCGTCATCCCGGTCCACGGCAAATGGGACTACACGCGGCAGTGCCTGGCGTCGATCGAGGAAGGACGGCCGCGGGTGCCGTTCGAGGTGATCGTCGTCGACGACGATTCGCCCGACGCGTCCGCGCGGGTACTCGCCGAATGTCCCGGCGTGCGGCTGGTCCGCACCGGGACCAACCTCGGTTTCCTGAAGGCCGCCAACCTCGGCGCCGCCGAAGCCCGGGGCGAACTGCTGGTCCTGCTGAACAACGACACCGAGCCGAAGCCGGGCTGGCTCGACTCGCTCGCCGAGGCGGTCTATCGCGACGACCGGATCGGCCTGGCCGGCGCGAAACTCGTCTACCCGGACGGCACCCTGCAGGAATGCGGCGGGATCGTCTGGGCGGACGCCGGCGCGGCGAACTACGGCCACGGTGACGACCCGGACGACGCCCGCTACGCGTCGGTCCGCGACGTCGACTACTGCTCCGGCGCGGCGATCATGATCCGCCGCGAACTCTTCGAGCGGCTCGGCCGGTTCGACGAGCGCTACGCGCCCGCGTATTACGAGGACACCGACCTGGCGTTCGCGGTGCGTGCCGCCGGTTCCCGGACCGTGGTCGAACCGGCCGCGGTCGTGGTGCACCACGAGGGCGTCTCGAACGGCACGGATCCGAGCTCGGGGCACAAACGCTTCCAGGAGACCAACCGGCTGGTGTTCGCCGAGAAGTGGGCGGAGACCCTGACCGGGCAGATCGCCGGTCCGAGCCCGGCGGGACTGTGGCTCGGGCGGCAGCGGATGCCCGGGAAAGCACCCCGTCACACCGGCATCGTGCTGATCGCCGATCTGCAGGTGCCCGCACCGGACAAGGATTCCGGCTCGGTCCGGATGCGCAGGCTCGTGGACGAGTTGCTCGCGCTCGGGCAGCGGGTGGTGTTCTGCCCGATGGACGACGTCCAGCCGCCGGAATACGCCGACGACCTCAGACGCGCCGGGGTCACCGTTCTGCTCGAACCGGCCGACCGCGAGAAGTTCCTCGAAGAGGCGGGCAGCGCCTTGAGCCTGGTGCTGCTGTCCCGGCCGACGGTCGCCTGGCATATGGCCGAGCGGATCCAGATCTGCGCGCCCCAGGCGGTTCTGGCCTACGACACCGTCGATCTGCACTTCGTCCGGCTCGGCAGGGAAGCCGATCTCGTCGAGCGGATCGGCGATCCGGCGATCGCGGTGATGCTGCGGCGGCGTGCCGAGCTGTACCGCGAACTGGAGCTGGCGCTGGTCCGGTCCGCCGACCGCACGCTGGTGGTGTCCGAGGCCGAACGGGACCTGCTCGCCGAACTGGTGCCGTCGGCCAAGGTCGACGTGCTGTCCAATGTGCATCCCTTCAGCAGCGAACCCACCAGCCCCGAGGGACGGGCGGGCGCGATGTTCGTCGGCAGCTTCGAACACGGCCCGAACCGGGACGCCGCGTTCTGGCTGGCCGGTGAGATCTGGCCCGCCGTGCGGCGGAAATGCCCGTCGGCCGAGCTCGAGCTCGTCGGCGCCGACCCCACCGGCGACATCCACGCGCTGGCCGGCGACGGCGTCGTCGTCCGCGGCTGGGTCGCCGAACTCGAGCCGGGTTACGCCGCCACGCGGATGGCCTTGGCGCCGTTGCGGTTCGGCTCGGGCGTCAAAGGAAAAGTGGGCGAGAGCCTCGCGTTCGGGGTGCCGGTGGTCGGTACCTCGCTGGCCTTCGAAGGAATGCGGCTGCGCGACGGCGAGGAGGTACTGACCGGTGACACGGCCGAAGAGATCGCCGAGAAGATCGTCACCCTGCTCACCGACGACGCTTTGTGGCAACGGCTTTCGGAGTCGGGCCGGGTCGCCGTCGCGGACCAGTTCGGGCCAGGGGTGGCCCGCGCGACCCTGAGCGGACTGCTCGCCCCGGTGGTCCATGAGTAGCCCGGGTGCGAAGACGTACGCGAAACCGGACGCCGGGTTCGCGTGGCTACGGATGTTCGGGGCGATCCTGGTCGTCTTCGAGCACTGTTTCCCGATCATCGAACCGAGCCGGATCACCAGCCTGCCGTCGAGCTGGAACATCTCGCTGGGGTACTTCGCGCTCATGGCCTTCTTCGCCATGAGCGGCTACCAGATCGCGGACAGCTGGCAGCGTGACTCCTCGTGGTGGCGTTACCTGCTCAAGCGGGTGCTGCGGATCTGGCCGCCCCTGCTGTTCGTGGTCATGGTGACGGCGTTCGTGATCGGGCCACTGGTGACGGTGCTCAGCCCGCGCGAGTACTGGGGGAATCCCGACACCTGGGGTTACGTGGTGCACAACGCGATGCTGTACCCGTTGCAGCACCTGCTGCCGGGGGTGTTCACCGAGAACCCGTACCCGTACTCCGCGAACGGTTCGATCTGGACGCTCCCGATGGAGACCACCGGATATCTGATCGTGCTCGTCATCGGCCTGGTGGGCGGCCTCGCGCGCGGACGGATCGTCCTGTTCCCGCTGCTGCTGGCGTTCATGGTGGCGGACGGGATCATCGGGGCCTCGGTGGGCTTCCAGGGCGACGCGGGCACGTTGTTCAGCGTGCCGCTGGGATCGATGGTGGCGTTCCTGGTGGCGTTCGTCATCGGCATGCTGCTGCACAGCTACCGGGACCTCATCCCGTTGCGCCCGGCAGTCGCGTACGCGCTGGTGGCGCTCTACCTCGTCGCGAACTTCACCCCGCCCATCGAACCCGCGACGCGTTTCATCCTGCCCCTCGCCGCGGGCTACGGCGCGATCACCTGGGCGTACCACTGGCCGCGCCGGCTGGACGGCTACGACCAGTGGGTCTATCCCAGCTACGGGATGTACGTGTGGGGAATGCCGGTGCAGCAGCTGTACACCCTCGCCGGGGTCCGCAATTCGTACCTGCTGATCGTGCTCGCGGTGCCCACCGCGTACGCCTGCGGGGTGGTGTCCTGGCGGCTGATCGAACGGCCGACCCAGAAGCTGAGGATCTACCTCCGGGTGCCGGACAAACCCATGGCGGACCCGGACACCGAGATCACCCAGGTGATTCCGGCAGTCCCTCCCGCGCCGCCGCCTCACCCGCGGGCACGGCGTCCTCAGGTCGCTCGCGTCGAGTCACGGCCCGGGCCACCGGTGCCGCCACTGGCCCACGGCCGGGAGCATCGGAACTGGTAGCGGTGAGCACGGACCGAAGCCGTACGGTGCCCCGGTCCGATCCGGAGTTTTGTCGGGGGCCGGTGGTAAGAACGATCGGTGACCCCCAAGATCGATATCCGGCAGCGCCGCGCCCGCCTCGCGACGCGCCATCGCCTCGTCACGCCCGCCGAGTCGGTGCACGCCGCCGCGGACGCGGTCGTCGCGCTGCACGCCACAGACCCGGCGTCGGTGCACCTGTCGGCGTGGGCGCGTGTGAAGGGCGACGGCGTCGCCGAGCTCGAGAGCGCGCTCTACGAGGAGCGCACGCTGATCCGGATGCTCGGCATGCGCCGCACGGTCTTCGTCCTCGGCCACGAGAACGCGGCGCTCGTGCAGGCCGCGTGCTCCGCCGACATCGCCAGGAAGCAGCGCCGCCTGCTCGAACAGCACCTCGGCACGCAGGGACACCCGGAGAACGTGCCGGAGCCGGGGGGCTGGCTCGCCGAGGTCGAGGACGCGACCGAGCGTGCGCTGAAGGCCCGCGGTTCCGCCACGGCACAGCAGCTGTCCGAGGACGAGCCACGCCTCAAACAGCAGCTGCTGATGGCCAAGGGCAAGCCGTACGAGGCGACCGCCAACGTCACCAGCCGTGTCCTGTTCCAGCTCGCGGTCGACGGCCGCATCGTGCGCGGCCGCCCGCGCGGCAGCTGGATCAGCAGCCAGTATTACTGGGCGCCGATGACGGACTGGCTGCCCCAGGGCCTGGTCGAATGGGACGCCGACGCCGCCAGGGCCGAGCTCGGCCGGAGGTGGCTCTACGCCTACGGTCCGGCCCCGATCGCGGACCTCCGCTGGTGGACGGGCTGGACGGCCGGTCAGACCAAGAAGGCGCTCGCGGCGATCCAGCCGGTCGAGGTCGATCTCGACGGCGTTCCCGGCGTGGTCCTCGCCGACGATCTTGAGCCCGTCGAGGAGCCCGGACCGTGGGTCGCGCTGCTCCCGTCGCTCGATCCGACGTCGATGGGCTGGATCGAGCGCGACTGGTATCTCGGCCCGCACAAGGCGCCGCTGTTCGACGGCACCGGGAACATCGGGCCCACCGTCTGGGCCGGCGGCCGCATCGTCGGTGGCTGGGCGCAGCGCCCGGACGGCGAGGTCGTCCACCACTTCCTGGAGGACGTCGGCGTGGAGGTCGAACGGGCCGTCGAGACGGAGGCGAACCACCTGGCCGAGTGGTTCGGAGAGGTGCGAGTCACGCCACGGATGCGGACACCGTTGGAGCGACGGCTAGCACAGGGAAGCTGAGAGTTTTGACAAGACGGCCTGGTAGCGATGGTCTTAATCGATTCTTGACCTGACCCACCGAGTGGTGGAAGTCTCGTCAGGGCAAAGAGGGTCGCCCGAGCACGCACGCTAGGGTTGCGCCCGAGTAAAGGACGTCTTACCGGGGCGATCCCGGACGAGTCTCAAGGGAGTGGCAGCAGTGACGGTTCGCGTAGGTGTCAACGGCTTCGGCCGCATCGGCCGCAACTTCTTCCGGGCCGTGCAGGCCGCCGGTCACGACATCGAGGTGGTCGCGTTCAACGACCTCGGCGACGTCGCCACCATGGCCCACCTGCTCAAGTACGACTCCATCCTCGGCCGTTTCCCTGGCGAGGTCAGCGTCAGCGACGAGGGCATCGTCGTCGACGGCAAGACGATCAAGGCCCTCGCCGAGCGCGACCCGGCCAACCTGCCCTGGGGCGACCTCGGCGTGGACGTCGTCGTCGAGTCGACCGGTTTCTTCACCAACGGTGACGCCGCCAAGGCGCACATCGCCGGTGGCGCCAAGAAGGTCATCATCTCCGCGCCCGCCAAGGGCGAGGACCTGACCGTGGTGCTGGGCGTCAACGACGACAAGTACGACGGTTCGCAGACGATCATCTCGAACGCGTCCTGCACCACCAACTGCCTCGGCCCGCTGGCCAAGGTCCTCAACGACGCGTTCGGCATCGAGCAGGGCCTGATGACCACGATCCACGCGTACACGCAGGACCAGAACCTGCAGGACGCGCCGCACAAGGATCTGCGCCGCGCCCGCGCCGCCGCGCTGAGCATGGTCCCGACCTCGACCGGTGCCGCCAAGGCCATCGGCCTGGTCCTGCCGGAACTCAACGGCAAGCTCGACGGCTACGCGGTCCGCGTCCCGGTCCCGACCGGTTCGGCCACCGACCTCACCGTCACGCTGACCAAGAGCGCGACCCTCGACGAGATCAACGCCGCGTACAAGGCCGCCGCCGAGGGCCCCCTGGCCGGCATCCTGCGCTACAGCGACGACCCGATCGTTTCGGCCGACATCGTCACGGACCCGGCGTCCTGCATCTACGACGCGCCGCTGACCAAGGTCATCGGCAACCAGGTCAAGGTCGTCGGCTGGTACGACAACGAGTGGGGTTACTCCAACCGCCTCGCCGACCTCGTCAAGCTCGTCGGCACCAAGCTCTCCTGAGCCATGGCGCTGAAGAACCTCGAAGACCTGCTGGGCGAGGACGTCTCAGGAAGGTTCGTGCTCGTACGTTCCGACCTGAACGTCCCGCTTGACGGGGACAAGATCACCGACGACGGCCGTGTCCGCGCGGCCCTGCCGACCCTCAAGCGCCTCGCCGAGGCGGGCGCGAAGGTGGTCGTCACGGCGCACCTCGGCCGTCCCAAGGGCGAGCCGGACCCGAAGTTCTCGCTCGCGCCCGTCGCCGCGAAGCTCACCGAGCTGCTCGGCGTCGACGTCCCGCTGGCCGGTGACCTGGTCGGCGAGTCCGCCAAGGCCACCGTCGCCGGTCTGGCCGACGGCCAGGTGGCCCTGCTGGAGAACGTGCGTTTCGACGCGCGCGAGACCAGCAAGGTCGAGGCCGAGCGGCAGGAGCTGGCCGCCGAGCTGGCCGCGCTCGTCCCGGGCGGCGCGTTCGTCTCCGACGGTTTCGGTGTCGTGCACCGCAAGCAGGCCTCGGTCTACGAGATCGCCCGTGCGCTTCCGGCGTACGCGGGCGGACTCGTGCTGGCGGAGGTCGACGTCCTCAAGAAGCTCACCGAGGACCTCGCACGGCCGTACGTCGTCGTCCTCGGCGGCGCGAAGGTGTCGGACAAGCTGGGTGTCATCGCGAACCTGCTGACCAAGGTCGACAGGCTGCTCATCGGCGGCGGCATGGCGTACACCTTCCTCAAGGCCCAGGGCCACGAGGTCGGCAACTCGCTGCTGCAGGAGGACCAGCTGGAGCAGGTCCGCGGTTTCCTCGCCGAGGCGGAGAAGCGCGGCGTCGAGCTGATCCTGCCGGTGGACGTCCTCGCCGCGACGGGCTTCGCCGCCGACGCCGAGTTCGACGTCGTCGACGCTAAGGCCATCCCGGCCGAGCGCATGGGTCTCGACATCGGCCCGAAGTCGCGGGAACTGTTCGCGGGCAAGCTGGCCGACGCGGCGACCGTGTTCTGGAACGGCCCGATGGGCGTGTTCGAGTTCGAGTCCTTCGCCGGCGGCACCCGTGCCGTGGCCGAAGCGCTGGTCAAGAGCGACGCCTTCACCGTGGTCGGCGGGGGAGACTCCGCCGCGGCCGTGCGGCAGCTCGGCCTGCCGGAGGAAGGCTTCTCGCACATCTCGACCGGCGGCGGCGCGTCGCTGGAGTACCTGGAGGGCAAGGAACTGCCCGGAGTCGCTGTGCTGGGAGAGAACGACTAGTGGCGCGCAAACCGCTCATCGCCGGCAACTGGAAGATGAACCTGAACCACCTCGAAGCCATCGCGCTGGTTCAGAAGATCGCCTTCGCCCTGCCGGAGAAGTACTACGCGAAGGTCGACGTCGCGGTCCTGCCGCCGTTCACCGACATCCGCAGCGTCCAGACGCTGACCGACGGCGACAAGCTGTCGCTCACCTACGGCGCCCAGGACCTGTCGCCGCACGACTCCGGTGCTTACACCGGCGACGTGTCGGGCCCGATGCTGGCGAAGCTGGGCTGCAGCTTCGTCACCGTCGGGCACTCGGAGCGGCGTGAGTACCAAGGCGAGACCGACGAACTGGTGAACAAGAAGGTCAAGGCCGCGCTCAAGCACGGCATCAAGCCGATCCTGTGCGTGGGGGAGAAGCTCGAGGTCCGCGAGGCCGGCGAGCACATCGCCCACACCACGACCCAGCTGGTCGAGGGCCTCAAGGGGCTCAAGGCCGAGCAGGTCAAGGACGTCGTCGTCGCCTACGAGCCCGTCTGGGCCATCGGGACCGGCAAGGTCGCGACCCCGTCGGACGCCGAGGAGGTGTGCGGAGCCATCCGTGCCACCCTCGCCGAGAAGTACGGTGCCGAGGTCGCGTCCTCGGTCCGCGTGCTCTACGGCGGCTCGGCCAAGGCCAACAACATCAGTGACCTCGTCGCCTGCGAGAACATCGATGGTGCGCTCGTCGGTGGTGCCAGCCTGGATGGTGACGAGTTCACCAAACTCTGCGCACTCGCCGCGGGCGGGCCCCTGCCCTGATCGGGGCACCTACCGGGTAACCTGGGTATCCGGTCCGTCACACAGCAGTGGACGAGTCCAGGAGTACGGTGTGTTCTGGCGGTCGACAGCCGCCGGTGGCACACCGTTTTCCTGCATTCTCCAAGAGCGCAGAGGATGACATGAAGCTGTTCCTGCAAATCCTGTTGATCGCCTCCAGCGTGCTGCTGGTGGTCGCCGTGTTGCTGCACCGCGGCCGTGGTGGCGGTCTGTCTTCGCTGTTCGGTGGCGGTATGCAGTCGAGCCTCTCCGGCTCGAGCGTGGCCGAGAAGAACCTCGACCGGATCACGCTGCTGCTGGGCGCGGTGTGGCTGATCAGCATCATCGGCCTCGGGCTCCTGCTCAAGGTCTGATCGATCCAGGTGTTTCGGCGTGCCTATGGGGGGCGCGCCGCCGATCCCTATAGGTGTGAGGATTCATGGTTGGCGGTAACGCGATTCGGGGCACCCGTGTGGGTGCCGGTCCTTCGGGCGAATCGGAACGGGGTGAGTCGGCGCCGCGGCGCCGCATTTCCTACTGGTGCGCCAACGGGCACGAGGCACAGCCTTCGTTCTCGATGGACGCCGAGATTCCCGACGAGTGGGACTGCCCGCGCTGCGGGCTCCCCGGTGGGCAGGACGAGAAGAACCCTCCTGCCGCGCCGCGGACCGAGCCTTACAAGACTCACCTCGCGTACGTGAAGGAACGGCGTTCCGACGCCGACGGCGAGGCCATCCTCGCCGAGGCGCTGGAGCGGTTGCGCCAGCGCCGGGAGATCTGAGACTCCCCGAGGCCTACCGGTCGAGCGGGTACCGGGCACGCACCCGGAACCCGCCGTCCTCGGTGTCGGCGGTTTCGAAGCTCCCACCCAGCAGTCGAGCGCGTTCGGCCAGCCCGGTCAGCCCGTGCCCTCCCGAGGGCAGGGCCGCACCGGGGGTCCGAGCGCGCTCGTTGCGTATTTCGACCTTGAGCGAACCGTGCTCGCCCTGGATCCGGATGGTCGCGGTGGCGCCGGGCGCGTGCTTGTGCACGTTGGTCAGGCATTCCTGCACGGTCCGATAGGCCGCCGCCGAAACCTGGCTGGGCAGGAGGTCGGGGATCCGCTCGACGGTCAGATGCACCGGGACGTCCGAGCCGCGGATCAGCCGGTCGAGTTCGTTGATCCCCGGCCGGGGCCCGTCGTCTTCGGAGCCCGAGCGAAGCACGCTCACGAGTGAGCGCAGCTCCTCGAGCGTCTTGGTGCTCAGCTTCCGGATGACCTGCGCGGTTTCGAGCGAGCGGGCGTCGGTGGTCTGCGCCTGCAGCGCGCCGGCCTGCATCGCGATCAGCGTGATCTGGTGCGAGACGACGTCGTGCATCTCCCGCGCGAGGCGGGCACGCTCTTCCGCGCGGACGGCGTCGGCGTGGAAGCGGCGCTCGCGGTCGCGGCTGGCGGCGAGTTCGGTGAGCTTCTGCGAAATCTCGGTCCGCGCTCCGATGAGCAGGCCGATCGCCACCGGCATCCCGGCGACGATGACGCCGTAGATGCCGTCCAGGACGTGCTCACGCCAGCTGAGCTCGACGAAGTCGGCCAGCGGCCACTGGACGAACCGGCAGGTGAAGACGAGCGCGAACCCGGTCCAGGTCTGCCAATGCATCTGTTTGCGGGTGGCGAGGAACCCGAGTGCGATCATCGCGGCCAGCTGCGACCAGCCCGCCAGGAACCCGGGGACGGTGACGATCACCGCGAGGAACGGCAGCTTGCGCCGGAAGGCGAGGCCGAGGCACGCGGCGCCGGACAGGTAGATCGAGTACGGCTGAGCCTTCTCGGGGATCACCAGCCACACGTCGAGCGCGGCCAGGAAGATCGCGAGTGTGTCGATGCCCAGCGCGACCAGCGCCGGGCGTTTGATCTTGGCGAACGACATGACCCCGGCGGCACGGCGCATCCGGTCGGCGGCGTCCGCTCCGGAGCCGCCCACCGAGATACCTGGCATCGAGAGACCCTCTGTGCTCATCGCTGGCGACCTCACTCGTCTTGTGGACTTGAATGGTGAGACGTGTTCTTCGCCCGATCGGGACGCGCAGGAACGAACAAATGTGCGGATGCTAACGGGTGGATGTACAAGGGCGGTAAGTTTCCCCCGGTCGGGCTAGCGACTGTCCGGTCACTGTCCGCTCTGCGGACAAGTGCATGAACGTTCGGTCGGTCAAGGCGCGGACCGGACCACCCGGGCTCGGTGGTCCGTCGATCGTTCCGACGCGCGAACGGACCGCCCCTGATGTGAAAGCCGGCAAGAGTTGATCTTTGTCACTTTCCGCCCCCAGACGGTTACAGAAGGCGTGATGCCGTGAAGGCCTCCTTCACTACCTTCAGGGTAGGGAAGGAGGCCTTCACGGACTTCCGCCATGGGNTTCCGATCTCGGCTCAGCCGAGGGGAAGGGGGCCTTCACGCGCGAAAGCGTCAGCCCGTAGGTGGCTGGTAGACCTTCGTCAGCTTCGAGGCGGAACCCCGGTCCAGCAGCCAGAGCGTGCGACGGCTGCCGCGTGCCCCCGCCACCGGGATCTCGACCTCGCCCGCACCGGCCAGCGCCTGCGCGACGGCGTCCGCCTTGGCGTCGCCGCCGGTGACCAGCCAGATGTCCTGCGCGCGACGGATCGCGGGCAGGGTCAGCGAGATCCGGGTCGGCGGCGGCTTCGGGCAATCCCGTACCGCGACGACCGAGCGCTCCTTCTCGTGCACGGCCGGGCTGTCGGGAAAGATCGAGGCGGTGTGCCCCTCCCCGCCGAGGCCCAGCAGCATGATGTCGAACGCCGCGTCGTTGGCGGCGAGCACGTCAGCGTATGCCGCGGCAGCGTTGTCCACGTCATCGCCGAACTCGCCGTCCGAGGGTGCCATGGCGTGCACCCGCTTCGGGTCGAGCGGGACGTGGTCGAGCAGCGCCTCGCGGGCCTGCTTCTCGTTGCGATCGTCCGAGTCCGCCGGGACGAAGCGCTCATCGCCCCAGTAGAGGTCCAGACGCGACCAGTCGATGGCGTCACGGGCACTGGAGTCGCGCAGTTCGCGCAGGATCGCGATCCCGGTGCCACCGCCGGTGAGCACCACCGAAGCGGAGCCCTTGGCGGCCTGGACGTCGACGATCCGGGTGACCAGCCTGGCCGCCGCGGCGGCGGCCAGGAGGTCCGGGTTCTCGTAGACGACGACCTCGGTCTTGCTCATGAGGCGCTCTTCGCGGTCTTGGCGGGTGGCTTCTTGGCCGGAACCGCCTTCTTCGCCGGAGCGGCCTTGGCCGCGGTGCCCGACGAGATCTTGCTCAGCCCGTTCAGCGAAGCCTCGTAGACCTCGTCCGGGTCGAGCCGTCGCAGCTCTTCGATCAGGCAGTCCTTGTTGTCGCGCCGCTGCAGGGAGATCCGGCGCGTCGGCTGGCCGGGCTGGGTCAGCATGCCGACCCGTCCATCCGGCCGGTGCAGTTCCACCGGTCCCGACCGCCGGTCCAGCGTCACCGAGATGATCCCCGCGGCACCGGTGCTCTTGACCCGCTTCACCGGCACCTTGAGGTACTCGGCCAGCCAGCCGGCGAGCAGTTCGGTCGACGGCGAGTCGGCCTCGCCGGTCACGGTCGCACCGGTGACCTTCTCGTACGGCGGAAGGTCCAGAGCGGACACCAGCTGCGCGCGCCACCGGGTCAGCCGGGTCCACGCCAAGTCGGTGTCACCCTCCACATAGGACTTCGCCCGCGTGGTGAGTGCCCTTATGGGCGCCTTTTCCGCCGCCGAGTCGGTGATCCGGCGCTGTGCCAGCTCACCGAGCGGGTCCTTGGCCGGAGCCTTCGGACCGGTGCCCGGCCACCAGGTGACGATCGGCGCGTCCGGCAGCAGCAGCGGCACGACCGCGCTCTGCCCCTGCGAGGCCAGCGGGCCGTAGAGCCGCAGGACGATGACCTCGCTCGCGCCGGCGTCGCCGCCGACCCGGATCTGGCCGTCGATCCGCGGCGCCGCGGTCCGCGCGCCCTTGGCCACCACGATCACCCGCGAGGGGTGTTCCCGGCTGGCCTCGTTGGCGGCCTCGATCGCCTCTTCGAGTTTGTCGTCGTCGTCGGCCACTATGACCAGCGTCAGCACCCGGCCGAGCGCCACCTGCCCGCCCTGTTCGCGGATCTCGACGAGTTTCTTGTTCAGCTGCGACGTCGTGGTCGACGGCAGGTCGATGATCACGGACGCCTCCAGTTCCGGCCGGTACGCTCCAGCATTTCGTCCGCGGACGGCGGTCCCCACGATCCGGGCGGGTACGCCTCGGGCGCGCCCTTCTTGGCCCAGTGGTCGAGGATCGGGTCCAGGATCTCCCAGGACAGCTCGACCTCTTCGTTCACCGGGAACAGCGATGGTTCGCCGAGCAGCACGTCCAGGATGAGCCGCTCGTAGGCCTCCGGGGACGACTCGGTGAAGGCGTGCCCGTAGCCGAAGTCCATCGTGACGTCGCGGACCTCCATCGTGGTCCCCGGCACCTTCGACCCGAACCGCAGCGTGATGCCCTCGTCGGGCTGCACCCGGATCACCAGCGCGTTCTGGCCCAGTTCCTCGGTCGAGGTCGAGTCGAACGGCAGATGCGGCGCCCGCTTGAACACCACGGCGATCTCGGTGACCCGGCGGCCCAGCCGCTTGCCGGTGCGCAGGTAGAACGGCACGCCCGCCCAGCGGCGGTTCTGCACCTCCAGCGTCACCGCGGCGTAGGTCTCGGTGGTCGAGTCCTTCGCGAAACCGCCTTCCTGCAACAGGCCCGGCACCTTCATGCCGCCCTGCCAGCCGCCCGCGTACTGCCCGCGCGCGGTGGTCTCGTCGAACGGCGCCAGCGGCTTGGTCGCCGAAAGCACCTTGACCTTCTCCGCACGGAGCGCGCGCGGAGCGAACGAGACCGGCTCCTCCATCGCAGTCAGCGCGAGGAGCTGCAGCAGGTGGTTCTGGATGACGTCGCGTGCGGCGCCGATGCCGTCGTAGTACCCCGCGCGGCCGCCGAGACCGATGTCCTCGGCCATGGTGATCTGCACGTGGTCGACGTAGTTGGCGTTCCAGATCGGCTCGAACAGCTGGTTCGCGAAACGCAGCGCCAGCAGGTTCTGCACCGTCTCCTTGCCGAGGTAGTGGTCGATGCGGAACACCGACTCCTCGGGGAAGACGTCGTTCACGATCTCGTTGAGCTCCTTGGCGCTCTTGAGATCGCGGCCGAAGGGCTTCTCGATGACGACACGGCGCCAGGTGTCCTCGCTCGCCTCGGCGAGGCCGGAGCGGGCGAGCTGCTTGGTCACCACCGGGAACGCGCTCGGCGGGATCGACAGGTAGAACGCGGTGTTACCACCGGTGCCACGCTCGGCGTCGAGGTCCTTGACCGTCTGCGCGAGCCGGTCGAAGGCGTCATCGTCGTCGAAGGTGCCCTGGACGAAGCGGATCCCTTCGGCGAGCCGGTTCCACACCGACTCCTTGAACGGCGTCCGCGCGTGCTCCTTGACCGAATCGTGCACGAGCTCGCCGAAATCCTGGTGCTCCCAGTCCCGCCGGGCGAACCCGACGAGCGAGAACCCGGCGGGCAGCAGGCCACGGTGGGCGAGGTCGTAGATCGCCGGCATCAGCTTCTTGCGGGCGAGGTCACCGGTGACGCCGAAGATCACCAGGCTGGACGGCCCGGCGATCCGCGGCAGCCGCTTGTCGCGCGGATCGCGCAGCGGGTTGTTCCAGGCTCGTGTCACTCGCCGGCCTCCTGTACCGCGCGGACCAGTCCGGCCAGGCCGGCGGCCCGGTCGGTGAGGTGCAGGCGCAGCACCGGGCGGCCGTGCTCCGCGAGCACCTGGCCGTCGCCGAGTGCCTGCGCGTGCTGGAGCACGCCGAGCGTGTACGGCCGGTCCGGAACGTCGAGATCGTCTTCGACGGCGCCGGTGATCTGCAGGAAGACACCGTTCTGGTGCCCGCCCTTGTGGTACTGCCCGGTCGAGTGCAGGAACCGCGGCCCCCACCCGAAGGTGGTCTGGCGGCCGGTCCGCTTGGCGATCTCGCCGCGCAGGACCGCGGTCGACGCGTCGTCGAGACGGTCGAGGTACGCCTGCACCGCGATGTAGCCGGTTTCCGGGGCGGAATCGAAGAAAGCCCGCAGGATGTCCGCGAGCTTTCCGTCGGTGGCCACGCCTGCCGAGCCGAACACCTCGACCGCGCCGTCCACAGTGGACGGCTTCTCGCCGCCCTTGAGCTTGTCCGGGTTGTCGAGCAGCGAACGCGCGGCCTTCTTGGCGGCCTCGACGTCGGGCTGGTCGAACGGGTTGATCCCGAGCAGCCGTCCGGCGAGCGCGGTGGCGAACTCCCACAGCAGGAACTGCGCGCCGAGCGAGCCGGTCACGGAGATCTTCGCCGCGCCTTCCGCCGGTCCGACCGCCACCGGGGTGGCGTCGGCCTTGGCGTCGGCGAAGCCGGGAGCGCTCGGGCCCTCGACGGCGACCGGCAGGAGACCGGTGCCCTGCTTGCCGGTGGACTCGGCGATCAGCTGCTCCGCCCAGTCGGCGAAGCCCTTGATACCGGAACCCGTGTCGCCGATGACGACCTTCTCGGCGCCCTTTTCGTGCGCCGCGACCCACGCCGCGGCGAGTTTGACCGCGGGGTTGTCCACGGAGTCGGTGGCCAGTTCGTCGGCCACCGAAGCGGCCTGGTCGAGCAGGCGGGCGACGTCCGCGCCGGCGAGCCCGGCCGGGACGAGCCCGAACGCGGTCAGCGCCGAGTAGCGGCCGCCGACGTTCGGGTCGGCGAGGAAGACCTTGCGGTAACCCTCCTTTTCGGACAGTTCCGCGAACGGCGAGCCGGGGTCGGTGACGACCACGATCCGCCGGGCCGCGTCGATACCCGCGTCGGCGAAGGCCTTCGCGAAGATCCGCCGGTGGCTGTCGGTCTCGACGGTGCCGCCGGACTTCGACGACACGACGATGACCGTGCGCTCCAGGTCACCGGCGAGCGCGTCGGCGACCTGGCCGGGGTCGGTGGTGTCGAGGACCGTCAGCGGGACGCCGTCGGTCGCCGTGATGACCTCGGGGGCCAGCGACGAACCGCCCATGCCCGCGAGGACGACGCGGTCGACGCCCTCGGAACGCAGATCGGTCCGCAGTGCCTCGATCTCGCCGATCAACGGCCGCGAGGACTTGTGCAGCGTCGTCCACGAGAGACGGATCGACGCTTCGGACTCGGCTTCGGGACCCCACAGTGTGGCGTCCTGGGACGCCAGTTTCGATGCGACCTGGTCGGCGACGAGCCGCTCCGCGAACGGAGCGGCTTCGCCGGCCAGGGCGGCGTCGACGATTTCGACGCCGGTCGTTTCCCCTGCCATGGTCCAGATCAGTCCTTTGCCTTTTCCAGCTGCCCGGTGACGGTCTCGAGAAGCTCGGTCCACGACTTCTCGAACTTCTCCACGCCCTCGTCCTCGAGGACCTTGAACACGTCGTCGATGTCGATGCCGACCACACGCAGCTTGTCGAAGACGACCTGCGCGTCCGGGCCCTTGCCGGTCACCGTGTCACCGGTGATGTCGGCGTGGTCGCCCGCGGCTTCGAGGGTCTTCTCCGGCATCGTGTTGACCGTGTCCTTGACGACGAGCTGGTCCACGTAGCGGGTGTCGGAGTACTGCGGGTCCTTCACGCCGGTGGAGGCCCACAGCGGACGCTGCGGGTTCGCGCCCGCCTCGGCGAGTGCCTTCCAGCGGTCCGAAGCGAACAGCTCCTCGAACGCCGCGTACGCGAGCCGCGCGTTGGCGATGGCGGCCTCACCCCGCAGGGCGGTGGCCGCGTCGGTGCCGATGGCGTCGAGACGCTTGTCGATCTCGGTGTCCACACGGGACACGAAGAACGACGCGACCGAGTGGATGCCCTTGAGGTCGTGGCCGTTGGCCTTGGCCTGCTCCAGCCCGGCGAAGTAGGCCTCGATGACCGCCCGGTACCGCTCGACCGAGAAGATCAGCGTGACGTTGACGCTGATGCCCTCGGCCAGGGTCTTGGTGATCGCCGGGAGGCCCTCTTCGGTGGCCGGGATCTTGATCAGCACGTTCGGCCGGTCCACGGTCTTCCACAGGTCCTGCGCCTCGGCCACCGTCTTGTCGGAGTCCTTGGCCAGCCGCGGGTCCACCTCGATGGACACCCGGCCGTCGACCCCGTTCGTCGCGGTGTAGACGTCGCGGAACAGGTCCGCGGCGTTGCGCACGTCGGTGGTGGTCAGCTCGCGGATGGTGGCCTCGACGTCGGCGCCGCGGGCCGCCAGCTCGCGAGTCTGCTCGTCGTAGGCCTCGCCCTTCGACATCGCGTTGGCGAAGATCGTCGGGTTGGTGGTGACGCCGACGACGTGCTTGTCGCGGATCAGGTCGGCGAGGTTGCCGGTGTTCAGCCGCTCACGGGACAGGTCGTCGAGCCAGATCGAGACACCGGCCTCGGACAGCTGCGCGAGCTTGTCGTTGCTCATCTGAGTCCTCTCAGTGGCGCGAAGCGCCTCAGTTAAGGGTGGGTGGTGGGGATGAGGTGGCAGCATCCCCTTCAGTTCTTGGTGTTGGCGATCGAGCGACGTGCGGCCTCGACGACTGCCTCCGCGGTGAAACCGAACTCACGGAACAGCGTGGCGGCGTCGGCCGACGCACCGAAGTGCTCGATCGAAACGTTCACCCCGGCGTCACCGGTGAAGCGGTGCCACGATTGGGCGATACCGGCTTCGACGGAGACGCGTGCCTTGACCGACGGCGGGATCACGGCGTCCTTGTAGGACTGGTCCTGCGCGTCGAACCACTCGACACACGGCATCGAGACGACGCTCGCCGGGATGCCGTCGGCCTCGAGGGTCTTGCGGGCCTCGACGGCCAGCTGGACCTCGGAGCCGGTCGCGATCAGCACGACCTCGGGGCTGCCGTTGGACGCCTCGGCGAGGACGTAACCGCCCCGCTTGACGCCTTCGGCGCTGGTGCCCTCCAGCACCGGCACGTTCTGCCGGGTCAGCGCCAGGCCCGACGGGTGGTGGACGTCCTCCAGGACGGCCTTCCACGCGTACGCGGTCTCGTTGGCGTCCGCCGGGCGGACGACGTTGAGGCCGGGGATCGCGCGCAGCGAGGAGAGCTGCTCGATCGGCTGGTGGGTGGGGCCGTCCTCGCCAAGGCCGATCGAGTCGTGCGTCCACACGTAGGTGACCGGCGCCTTCATCAGCGCGGCCAGCCGCACGGGCGGGCGCATGTAGTCGGAGAAGATCAGGAACGTCGCGCCGTAGGGACGGGTGCCGCCGTGCAGCGCGATGCCGTTGAGGATCGAGCCCATCGCGTGCTCGCGGATGCCGAAGTGCAGCGTTCGGCCGTACGGGCTGGTCTTCCACATGTCGGTGGAAGCCTTCTCCGGGCCGAACGAGTCGGCCCCCTTCATGGTGGTGTTGTTGCTCTCCGCGAGGTCCGCGGAACCGCCCCACAGCTCGGGAAGCGGCTCGGCGAGGGCGTTGAGCACCTCACCGGAGGCCTTGCGGGTCGCGATGCCCTTGGCGTCCGGCTCCCACTTCGGCAGGTTGTCCGCGAAGCCCTCGGGCAGCGAGCGGGTGGCCATCCGGTCCGCGATCTTCTTGCGCTCCGGGTTGGCGGCGCCCCACGCCTCGAACTTCTCCTGCCATTCGGCGCGGGCGGTCTTGCCGCGGTCGACGGCCTGGCGGGTGTGCGCGATGACCTCGTCGTCGACCTGGAAGCTCTGCTCCGGGTCGAAACCGAGGATCTCCTTGACTGCGGCGACCTCTTCGGCGCCGAGCGCGGCGCCGTGGGCCTTGCCGGTGCCCATCTTCTTCGGCGCCGGGTACCCGATGACGGTCTTCAGCGCGATGAACGACGGACGCTCGGTCTCGGCCTTCGCGGCCTTGATGGCCTCTTCGATCGCGACGACGTCTTCGCCACCTTCGACGACCTGGGTGTGCCACCCGTAGGCCTCGTAGCGCTTCACGACGTCCTCGGACAGCGCGATCTTGGTGTCGTCCTCGATCGAGATCTCGTTGTCGTCCCAGAAGACGATCAGGTTGCCCAGCTCCTGGCGGCCGGCGATCGAGGAGGCCTCGGCGGTGACGCCCTCTTCGATGTCACCGTCGGAGGCGACGACGTAGACGTAGTGGTCGAAGATGCTCTCGCCCTGCGGGGCGTCCGGGTCCAGCAGGCCGCGCTCGCGGCGGGCCGCCATCGCCATGCCGACCGCGTTGGCCAGGCCCTGTCCGAGCGGACCGGTGGTGGTCTCGACGCCCTTGGTGTGCCGGTACTCCGGGTGACCCGGCGTCTTCGAGTCCCACTTGCGCAGCTGCTTCAGGTCTTCCAGCTCCAGGCCGAACCCGGCGAGGTACAGCTGGATGTAGAGGGTGAGACTCGAGTGACCGGCGGAGAGGACGAAGCGGTCACGAGCCGGCCACTCGGGGTCCGCCGGGTCATGACGCAGCGTCCGCTGGAAGAGCGTGTACGCGAGCGGCGCCAGGCTCATCGCGGTGCCGGGGTGCCCGCTGCCGCAGTTCTCGACCGCGTCCGCGGCGAGCACCCGCACGGTGTCGACGGCCCGCGTGTCGAGGTCGGTCCAGTCGGCGGGCACGTTGCGCCGGAGGAGTGGGTTCTTCTCGCTGGTAGAGGCGGTTTCGGACACTGAACTCGAACTCCCCGTCATCAGGTTGTGGCTTCTCTTCCCTCGTGGGTAACCCACGTTGTACCGCTACTAATCTCAATCGATCCGGAAGGGACGATATTCCTGGTCCGGGCCGTTCGCAGGGGCACGCCGCGAGCTACCGCGGCCAGCCTAATGGTTCGGCCGGTCGAGGACCCGCGATCACCCTCTGGAAACAGCACGTCTAACATCGGGGAAGGGTTCAGAACACGGGGATCCGGGGCCGCCACATCACCCGGAAGCCTGGTGGACCCCGCCCCGAAAACTGACGCAGGGAGTGAAATGTCGTTGGTGAACGCTGCGCACGGACGCAGTGACAGCACCAGCGCCGTACATCCGACCGGTGAACGACCGCACGGTGGCCGGCGAACAATCCGCCAGGTCGTCGGCGCGTACGCCGCCCTCGCGAAGCCCAGGGTGATCGAGCTCCTCCTGGTCACCACGATCCCCGCGATGTTCCTGGCAGGCCGGGAGATCCCGTCGCCGTGGCTGGTGCTCGCGACGCTCGTGGGCGGCACCATGGCCGCCGGCAGCGCCAACGCCTTGAACTGCGTCATCGACGCGGACATCGACAAGGTGATGAATCGCACCAAGCGTCGCCCGCTGGTGAAGGAATCGGTGCCCCGGCGCGGCGCCCTGATCTTCGGTCTCGTGCTCGGCGTCCTGTCGTTCGTCGTGCTCTATTTCACGGTGAACCTGCTCTCGGCGATCCTCGCGATCGTGACGATCCTCTTCTACATCTTCGTCTACACGCTGGTGCTGAAGCGGCGTACGTCACAGAACGTGGTCTGGGGCGGCGCGGCGGGCTGCATGCCGGTCGTCATCGGCTGGGCCGCCGTCACCGGCACCGTCGAGTGGCCCGCGTTCGTGATGTTCGGCGTCATCTTCTTCTGGACCCCGCCGCACACCTGGGCGCTGGGCATGAAGTACCGCGACGACTACGAGCGCGCCGGCGTGCCGATGCTGCCCGTGGTCGCCACCCCGCAGCACGTGGCGCGGCAGATCGTCATCTACTCGTGGGTGATGGTCGCGTGGACGCTGCTGCTGGTCCCGGTGACGAGCTGGATCTACACGACGTTCGCGATCCTGGCGGGCGGCTGGTTCCTCTTCTACGCGCACAGCCTGAACGCGGCGGTGCGGCGCGGCGAGGAGACCAAGCCGATGTCGCTGTTCCACCGGTCGAACACGTACCTGATGATCGTGTTCGTCGCGCTGGCCGTCGACTCGGCGATCGGGCTGCCGGCCATCGGGCTGCCTTTCTGATCTTGTAGCGCGTGAAGGCCCCCTTCCCTCGGCTCAGCCGAGGCGAAGACCGTCCGCGTCATCGACGATGGTGGCGGTCAGCTGCTGATCGCCGGAGACACCNGTTCGGTCCAGGTGGTCGTGAGTGGCGATTCGGGTCAGAACACGAATCGCCACTCACGACCCACGCGACCAGGAGGCCCGCCGCAGCCCGGCTTCCCACCTGGTGGCGCACGTTGCCCAGCCCGGTTACCCGTCAGTACCGGCCGGCGGGGTGACGACTGACGACGATCTATCTCCCTTCACTCCCGATGATCGAGCGCGACTTCGCGGTGTCGCTGTTCGTCATCGGCGCGGCGGCGCCGGTGGTGCTGTGGGGCCGACCGTCTTGGGCGCCGGGCCGCGATGCTGGATCCGTTCCCTGCAAGGGATCGGTGCCGGAGGCGCGGCCATCATCGCCCGTGTCGTCGTGCGGGAACTCGGCGACGGCGACGCGCTCGCCCAACGGCTTTCGGTGCTGTCCATCGCGTTCGTCACGGCGCTCGGCGGCGGGCACTTCGCCGGCGGGCTGATCGGCGGGTGACAGGGCGGTCTCGCGGTGCTGACGGCGGCGGGCGTGTTCTGCGTCCTGGGCACGCTGACGATTCCGCTCCACAAGAGCCGCGGCGAGAAGACGGGCATGATCCGGATCTACCTCCGGATCCTCACGGTTCCGGCGTTCCTGCGGCCGAAGATCGCGGCGGGCTCGGGCTGAGCGTGGACCAGTACGGCGGCCTCGGCCTCCTCTTCGGACTGGCCTACTTCGCCGGCGCGCTGGTCATGACCGGCGCCGGCCTGCTGACGATCGTCTTGTGGCTCTTGCCCGCGATCCCGTTCACGGCCGCGTTCGTGACGTTCGTCGCGCTCTGCTGCGGGACCACGTTCGGCCAGGCCGCGCTTTTCCCGAGCAGCATGGCCGTCGCGGTGAGCGAAGTGTCCGGGTACGGCGCGTACGCCGTCGCGCTGTGCGGGTTCGTCGCGCAGTCCATCGCGGGTGTCGCCGCCACCTTCGCCGCGCTGCTCCACGAGAACGTCGTGTGGGCGAGTGTGGCCACCGTCCTGTCCCTCGCCGCCTTCCTCCTGGTCCGGGTGAGAGCGCGGGAATGAGATGATGGCGGGCGCCGTTGTACTTCATTCGGCCCCTGTCCCACCTCTCGAAAGCAGGCTGCTTTTGTCCGTGTCCCCGGACCGGGAACCCGACGCGCTCGAGCAGGACGTCGCGCTCGAGCAGCAGTACGTCACCACCCTCTACCGCAAGCTCGACACCGAACGCGTCGACGCGCAGCGCAGGCTCGACGAGACGCTGCGCCAGACCGGCGGCACCCCGCAGGCGCGCACCGAACGCGACGTCGCCACGACGCTCTACACCGACAGGCTGTCCCAGCTGAGTTCAGTGGAGCAGGGCCTGTGCTTCGGCCGCCTCGACTTCTTGCCGGACCACGCAGAGGAGACCACCTACATCGGGCGGCTCGGGCTGTTCGACGAGGACGACGACTACCGTCCGCTGCTCGTCGACTGGCGCGCGCCGGTCGCGCGGCCCTTCTACCTCGCCACCGCCGCTTCACCCGAAGGTGTGCGGCGCCGCCGCCACATCCGGTCGCTGAGCCGGAAGGTCGTCGGCGTCGACGACGAGATCCTCGACCTCTCCGCCGCCGACCAGGGCCAAGACCTCGGCCTCGCGGGCGAGGCGGCGCTGCTGGCCGCGCTCGAACGTCGTCGCACCGGCGAGATGAGCGACATCGTCGCCACCATCCAGGCCGAACAGGACCGCATCATCCGCGCGTCGCCGAACGGGGTGCTCGTGGTCCAGGGCGGCCCGGGAACCGGCAAGACCGCCGTCGCGCTGCACCGCGCGGCGTACCTGCTCTACACGCATCGCCAGCAGCTCACCACCCGTGGCGTGCTGGTGGTCGGGCCGAACAGCACGTTCCTCCGCTACATCGGGCAGGTCCTGCCGTCGCTGGGGGAGACCGGGGTGCTGCTGGCCACGATCGGGCAGCTGTACCCGGGGCTGGACGCCGACGGGCCGGTCACCCGCGAGGCCGCCGAGATCAAGGGCCGTCCGGTGATGGCCGACGTGCTCGCCAACGCGGTCCGAGACCGGCAGCGGGTGCCGGAACCGGTCCTGGAGATCGAGTTCGAGCGCGAGATCCTCATGCTCGACCGCAAGACCTGCACCGAGGCGCGGACGCGGGCCCGCCGGTCGCGCCGTCCACACAACCTCGCCCGGCGGATCTTCGTCTCGGACCTCCTCGACGCGCTGACCCGGCAGGCCGCCCGCAAACTGGGGGAGGACCTGCTCGACGCGCGGGACGTCCAGGACATCCGGGCCGAGGTCGCCGCGGACAGGAACGTGGCCGCCGCGATCGACGGGCTGTGGCCGAAACTCACCCCCGAGATCGTGCTCGACGAGCTGTTCGCCGACCGCGAACGGTTGCGCAGCGCGGCCGGGAAGGCCTTGTCGGACACAGATCGTGAGCACCTCTACAGCCCGACCGACGCGAAGTGGAGCCCGTCGGACGTCCCGCTGCTCGACGAACTCGCCGAATTGCTCGGCGAGGACGACACCGAAGCCCGTGCCGAGGCCGCTCGCCGCGAGCGGGAAGACCGCGCCTACGCGGAGGGCGTGCTCGACATCCTCGAACAGGACGAGGAGATCGTCGACGAGGAACTGCTGCGGGTGGGCGACGTCCTCGACGCGGAGCTGTTCGCCGAGCGTCAGCAGCGCCGCAGCGAGATGACCGCGGCGCAGCGGGCCGCCCAGGACCGGACGTGGACCTTCGGGCACGTGATCGTCGACGAGGCGCAGGAACTGACCGCGATGGACTGGCGGCTGCTGATGCGCCGGTCGCCGAACCGGTCGATGACGCTGGTCGGCGACGTCGCCCAGACCGGGGCGGCCGGTGGGGCGCGGACGTGGGGCGAGGCGCTTTCGCCGTACGTCGCCGATCGCTGGCGGCTCGAAGAACTGACCGTCAACTACCGGACTCCGGCGGAGATCATGGCCGTCGCGTCCCGGGTGCTCGCTGAGGTCAACCCGGAACTCGAAGCGCCGGTTTCGGTGCGGGAGACGGGTTTCGAGCCGTGGCTGCGTTCCGTGGACCCGGCGGATCTCACCGCGGAACTGCCCGGCCTCGTCGACGCCGAACTGTCCGCTGTGGACGGTGGGACGGTCGCCGTGCTGTGTCCGTCGCCCCTGGTCGCTTCGCTCTCGGAGACACTCGGCGAGGCGGGGGATCGGGTGTCGGTGATGCCGGTCGAGCGGGCGAAGGGCCTGGAGTTCGATTCGGTGCTGCTGGTGTCCCCGGGCGAGGTCGTCGCCGAGTCGCCGCGCGGGCTCAACGATCTTTATGTGGCTCTGACCAGGGCGACCCGGCGGATGGGCGTAGTGCAGACCGGTGACCTTGTTCCCGCGCTGGAGGGTCTTGGCTAAGGTCGGCCGCATGCGCACATTCGGCAAGATCGTGGTCATCGGCGCGGGCGTCCTCGCCCTGGCGGCCTGTGGCGAGAAACAGAACACCGCAGGTTCGGCCCAGACCTCCGGCGCGGCCCCCGCGTCGGCGTCTTCGTCGGCTCCGGCCGCCCCGAAGGGCAAGGAATGCACGGCCGAGGACGTGAAGACCACCGGGAAGTTCGGCGAAGCGCCGACCATCACCATCCCGGACGACTGCGACCCGCCGAAGAAGCTCATCACCAAGGACCTCGAGCCCGGTACCGGCGAGGGAGCCAAGGCGGGCGCGAACCTGAAGATGAACTATTCGCTGGTCACCTGGTCCAACAAGCAGAAGCTGGACAGCTCGTTCGACCGCGGCGAACCGTTCGAGCTGACGCTCGGCGCGGGCATGGTCATCCAGGGCTGGGACAAGGGTCTCGAAGGGATCAAGCAGGGCGCGCGGCGGCTGCTGATCATCCCGCCGGACCTCGGTTACGGTCAGGGCGGGAACGGCATCGCGCCGAACGAGACCCTGGTGTTCGTGACCGACGCGGTGAGCGTCCCGACCGACAAGGGCTGATGGGGACTTCAGACGGCCGTGTCCACCGAGGCCGGGTTCGTTCCTGGCTGGTGGACGATGGCTGGGGAGTGGTCGAGTCGGCCGACTTCGCCGACCCGATCTGGGTCCACTATTCGATGCTGGAGGGTTTCGGCCCTGGCGAGTTCCGGCAACTCCACGTGGGCGACGAGGTCGAGTTGACCGTCGAGCACGCGGAACAGGACGAGTTCCGGCTCCGAGCGCTCTGGGTCCGCGCGATGGGCTGAAGTCCGTGAAGGCCTCCTTCCCTACCTTGAGAGTAGGTAAGGAGGCCTTCACGGCGTCCTGATCAGCCGGCGTACTCCCAGGTGAGCAGAGTGATCTCCAGTCCCTTCTCGACTTTGGGCTCGGGCGCCGCGTCGGTCAGGGCGTAGCCGACGCGGCGAGCGACGGCTTCGCTGGCCGCGTTCTCGGCGTCGATCTTCAGCTGGAGCGGGCCGAGACCGAGGTCCAGCGCGTGGGCGGTGAGCACCCGCAGCGACCGCGCCGCCAGGTCCCGCCCGCGGTGCGCGGGACCGACGGCGTATCCGAGTTCGGCCGCATCCTCCTTCAGGAACAGCACCACTTCGCCGAGCGGCTCGCCGCCGTCGGCCGTGATGGCCAGCCGCAGCCCGTTGCCCTCGGCGCGACGGTCGACGGCCTTCGCGTAGTGCGCCTTCGCCGCCACCTCGTCGAATGGGGAAGGCAGCGGCGTGAACCGCGCGACGGCGGGGTTGTCGAACAGCCCCGGCAGGAACACGATGTCGTCTTCGACCCACTCCCGCAGGACGAGCCCCTCGCCGGTGAGCCGGACTGCCTCCGGCCAGAGCGCCGTCACGGGATCAGCAGGAGCTTGCCGGTGGTGCGGCGCCCCTGGAGGTCTTCGTGCGCCTGGCGCGCGTCGGCCAGCGGATAGCGGCCGCCGATCCGGATGTTCAGCGAACCGTCCTGGACGGCGGCGAACAGTTCGTTCACACGCCACTCCAGTTCCTCGCGGGTGAGCACGTAATGCGCGGAGGTCGGGCGGGTGAGGTACACCGAGCCGCTGCGGTTGAGCAGCTGCGGGTCGATCGGCGGGACCGGGCCGCTGGCCGCGCCGTAGAGGGCGAGCAGGCCGCGGATCCTCAGGCTCGCCAGGCTGCCGTCCACAGTGGACTTGCCGACGCCGTCGTAGACGACCTCGACACCCTTGCCGCCGGTGAGGTCGCGGGTGGCCTTGGCGAAGTCGACCTGGTCGTAGCGGATGACGTCGTCCGCGCCCGCCTGCTTGGCGAGTTCGGCCTTCTCGTCGGTGGAGACGGTGCCGATGACCCGGGCGCCGCGGGCCTTGGCCAGCTGGACCAGCAGCAGGCCCATACCACCCGCCGCGGCGTGGATCAGCACGTCGTCACCGGCCTTGACCTCGTAGGTCGAGGCGATCAGCGCGTGCGCGGTGATTCCCTGGAGCATCGTGGCGGCGGCGGTCTCCTCGGACACGCCGTCCGGGATCTTCACCGCGATCGTGGCGGGAACCAGACGGCGCTGGGCGTAGCTGCCCAGCGAACCCTGCCAGGCGACCCGGTCGCCGACGGCGAAACCGGTCACGTCCGCGCCGACCGCGGCCACCGTGCCGGCGCCCTCCATGCCCAGGATGAACGGGGTGTCGACCGGATAGATGCCCTCGCGGTGGTAGGTGTCGATGTAGTTGACGCCCGCCGCCGCGACGTCCACGAGCAGTTCGCCGGATCCGGGTTCGCCTACCTCGACTTCGGACAGTTCAAGGACTTCGGGACCACCGGTTCGCCGGATCTGCACTGCCGCGGGCATACATCCTCCTCGTTCAAGGTCGTTCCGACCGGGACAACTATGGCCGACGCCACGGTTATTCCGCGTCCCGGGCCTTTCGCGGTTAAGCTCGGCCCGTGGCTGAGACCGAAGAGAAGACCGAGACCGCCGCCCCCACGTCGCGCCAGGTCGCGGCCGCTCGCGACTTCGTGAAGCGGCACGGGAAGCCGTCGCGCGCGGTGATGGAGAACATCGGCCGGATCGGCGCGCGGGTCGTGCTCGTGGGTGCCGACGGCGCGCTCGGCGACGTCGTCGTCGCCTCCGTGGCGGCTGGCGAGGCGCTGGTGGAGGCCGTCGAAGACCTCGAACCCGCCGAATGGGACAGCGAGACCGTGAAGGCCACCAAGATCGGCGCCGAGCACCGCCGCCGGATGGCGGGGAAGTGAGCGGCTCCGCGATCTTCGCCGCCTGCTCCGCGCTGCCGGAAGGTGATGGCGACGAGCACGCCGTACCCGAGGCGCTGGCCGACCTGGGCTTCAAGACCCGATGGGCCGCCTGGGACGACACGACCGTCGACTTCGCCGCCGCGGACATCGTCGTGCTGCGCGCCACCTGGGACTATGCCGAGCGCCGCGACGAGTTCCTGTCCTGGACCGAGACCGTGCCGACGCTGTCCAATTCGGCCGAGGTCGCGCGGTGGAACACCGACAAGTCCTATCTGGCCGAACTCGGCGACGCCGGGGTCGCGATCGTGCCGACGACCCTGATCGCGCCGGACGAGAAGGCCCCGCGCTGGCCCAAGGGCGAGTTCGTGCTGAAGCCCGCCATCGGCGCCGGCTCGCGGGGAGCGGGCCGGTTCACGGCGGGTGACGCGGCCGCCGCGCATCTCTCCGGGTTGCAGGCCGACGGGAACACCGTGCTGCTCCAGCCGTATCAGTCCAGTGTGGACAGTGCGGGGGAGATCGCGCTGGTGTACTTCGGCGGCGTGTACTCGCACGCGTTCTCGAAGGCCGCGATGCTGGGCCGGGAACTCGACGAATCCGGGCTGTACGTGACGGAGAAGCTCGCGCCCGTGCAGCCCGCGGCGGGATTCCGCGCGCTGGCCGAAGACGCTTTGGACGCGACGGCGGCGCTGCTGGGCATCCTGCGCGCGGAACTGCTCTACGCCCGCGTGGACCTCGTCGCCGGGCCGGACGGCAGGCCGCTGCTGCTGGAACTGGAGCTCGTCGAACCCTCGCTCGGGTTCCGGCAGACCGACGCCGCCGCGGCCTGGCGTTTCGCTTCCGCCGTACGGCAGCAACTCGCCTGACCCGATGCTATGAACGGGCCGTTCCTTGCAAAATTTGCAAGG
>NZ_CP150484.1:6657422-6754735 GCF_037997115.1 Amycolatopsis coloradensis | reverse complement strand
TCCCCGCGGCGATCGCACGCCCTTGCAAAATTTGCAAGGAACGGCCCGTTCATAGCGCGCTAGGGGAGGGTCAGGCGGGTTTGGCGAGTTTCGCGGCCAAGCGCTCCGGCTTCGGCCACCGCACGTCCCGTGCCCACCCGAACTTCTCGAACAGCCAGATCACCCGTGCCGACACGTCGACCTGTCCGCGCAGGACACCGTGCCGCGCGCAGGTGGGGTCGGCGTGGTGGGAGTTGTGCCACGACTCGCCCATGGACAGGATCGCCAGCGGCCAGAAGTTCGCCGCCTTGTCACGGCTGGCGAACGGGCGCTCGCCGACCAGGTGACAGATCGAGTTCACCGACCAGGTGACGTGGTGCAGGAACGCGATCCGGACCAGCCCGGCCCAGAAGAACCCGGTCACCACACCCCACCACGACCAGCTGATCAGCCCGCCGAGCACCGCGGGCAGCGCGAGGCTCAGCGTGATCCACAGCCAGAAGTAGCGGTTCACCACGCGAAGGTCCTTGTCGGCCACCAGGTCCGGCGCGAAACGGTCGTAGTTGGTCACCTCGCGGCTGAACATCCAGCCCATGTGCGCGTGCCAGAAGCCGCGTAGCAGCGCCGAGGGCGACGTCCCGAACAGCCAGGGGGAGTGCGGGTCGCCTTCGCGGTCGGCGAAGGCGTGGTGGCGACGGTGACTGGCCACCCAGAAGATGACCGAACCCTGCACGGCGAAACTGCCGGCGATGGCGAGCGCCACGCGCAGCGGCCGCCCGGCCTTGAAGGCGCCGTGGGTGAAGTAGCGGTGGTATCCGACGGTCACCCCGAGCGTCCCGACGGTGTAGAACACGGCCGCCAGCGCCAGGTCGACCCAGGTCATGCCCCAGCCCCACACGATCGGCACGGCGGCGAGCAGCGCGACGAACGGGACCAGCAGGAAGGTCTTGAGTATCAGCATCTCCCCGGAGCCTCGGCGGTGGGAGATCAGGGGTTTGGACGGACTGGCCGGTGCGTCCGGCTCGGTGCTGGCGGTCATGCGACACCTCGTGCCTCGACTGGGTGGTGACCCCCGTGTGGGGCACCGAGCGCAGCGTAAGGGCACCGTCTGGCGAGCACGCCGCCTGGGGGTTACGTCCGGTTCAGTTCGAGGTGGCGAGTTCGCGTTCCGGAGCCGTGGCCGAGAACACGGGACCACGGTCGCGCGAGCCGCACCACAGCGCCGCCGTCGAGATGATCACGAGCGCGGAGCCGAGGACGTGGAACGAGACGAGCGCCTCCGGGACACCGAGGGCGTACTGCACCGAGCCCACGACGCCCTGGAGGACCGCGACGACCCACACGATGGTGTACCGCTTCCACAACTGCTTCGGCGTCTCGCCACGCATCAGCTGGAGCCCGAAGACGGCCAGCACGATCAGGTAGACCACCAGCAGTCCACCGTGGACCTGGGTCAGCGTCTCGATCGGGGCCTGGAGCCGGTGGGTGCCGGGGTCGCCGCCGTGCGGGCCCGCCCCGGTCACGGTGGTTCCCGCCACGAGGACGGCCCACATGGACACGGCGAGCGCGATCAGCGTCTTGCGTGCCGCGTCCGGGATCAGCCAGCGGGCGGGCTCGTCACCTTCCTTGAACGCCCGCAGCAGCAGCACAGCGAGCCAGACCAGGGGAGTGGAGGCCAGGAAGTGGAGCGCGACGGTCCACCATTCGAGTTTCGCGAGCACGGTGATCCCGCCGACGACGGCCTGCAGCATCACGCCGGCGGGCATCGTCCAGGCCAGTTTCACCAGACGGCGGCGGCTCGGGTGCTCGATCTGCACGCGCCACGCGGTGATCACGCACAGCGCGGCGACGAGGATGACCACGCCGGTCAGCAACCGGTTGCTGAACTCGATCCACTGGGTGAGCATGTCCAACTCGGGGTGCGCGACCGGCACGATGCTGCCTTCGACGCACTGCGGCCAGGTCGGGCAGCCGAGGCCCGAACCCGTGACCCGGACGACCGATCCGGTGACGCCGATGCCCGCCTGGGCGATCACCGCCGCTATCGCGACCGCTCGCTGGACCGCGAACGAGGGATACGGCAGACGCGCTACAAGGCTCTGGAACGGCACCGTCCGATGCTAGAACGCCGTTCCTGAGAGCGTTCCACCGGCCACACGCGGTGTGTCGGCCGCCTCAGGTGAGCTTGGTGGTCTTGCTCGCCAGCGCGCCCGCGACGACACCCCAGCCGACGAGCACCGCGAACGGGCCCCAGCCGAACGAACCGTCCAGCAGCACCGATCGCAGGCCTTCGGCGAGCGCGCCCGAAGGCAGCAGTTCGACGATCCACGCGACGCCGGACGGCATGGTCGACGGCGCCAGCAGGATGCCGCCCGCGAGCAGCAGCACGAACCAGACGATGTTCGCCAGCGCCAGCACGGCCTCCGCGCGCAGCGCCCCGCCGAGCAGCAGGCCCAGCGCGCCGAACGCGAGCGTGCCGACGATCAGGAACGGGATCGCGCCGAGGATCCCGCCGAGCGACGGCGACCAGCCCAGCAGCGCGGCGACGGCACCGAGGATCACCGCCTGCAGCGCGACCACCACCAGCGCGGCGGCCACCCGGCCCGCGACGAGCAGCCAGCGGGGCAGCGCGGTGGCGGAAAGGCGTTTGAGGACGCCGTAGCGGCGGTCGAACCCCAGCGCGATGGCCTGTCCGGTGAACGCCGAAGACATCACCGCCAGCGCCAGGATCCTCGGCGTGATCCAGTCCACTTTGGACGAATCGCCGAGTTGCGACGACGGCAGGATGTCCAGCAGCGACAGGCCGATCAGCAGCGCGAGCGGGATGAGCAGGGTCAGCAGGATCTGCTCGCCGTGGCGCAGCGTCAGGCTCGCCTCGACCTTCGCGTGCGTGCGCAGCATCTTGCCGAGCGAACCGCGACCGGGGGCCGGGGTGAACGTGCCCGCGGTGAACCGCGGTGTGGGCAGCGTCGTCATGCGCGCAGTTCCCGTCCGGTCAGCTCCAGGAAGACCTCTTCCAGCGTGCGCCTGCCGACCTGGAGTTCCTCCGGCATGACACCCTGCTGTGCGCACCACGCCGTCACCGTCGACACCACCTGCGGGTCGATCGCGCCCTCGACGAGGTACGTCCCCGGCGCCGACTCGTGGACGAGGTGCCCCTCGGGCAGCGCCGCGGTCAGCAGCGCGGTGTCGAGCCGCGTCCGCGCCTTGAACCGCAGCTGCGCGGTCTCACCGGCCTCGACGGTCAGCGACTGCGGGGAACCTTCGACGACGACCTTGCCGTGGTCCACGATCACCACGGTGTCGGCCAGCGTTTCGGCCTCCTCCATCAGATGCGTGGTGAGCAGCACGCTGACCCCATCGGCGCGCAGCGCTTCGAGCAGATCCCAGACCAGGCGGCGGGCCTGCGGATCCATGCCCGCCGTCGGCTCGTCGAGGAAGAGCAGCTCCGGCCGCCCGACGAGCGCGCAGGCGAGGGAGAGCCGTTGCTGCTGCCCGCCGGAAAGCCGTTTGAACGGCGTCTTCCTCGCTCCCGAAAGACCGAGGACGTCCAGCAGCCAGGCCGGGTCGAGCGGGTTCGCCGCGCACGCGGCGACCAGGCCGAGCATTTCGTCGGCGCGGACGCCGGGATACGCGCCGCCGCCCTGGGGCATCACGCCGATCCGGGGCCGCAGCGCGGCGCCGTCGCGCGCCGGGTCCAGGCCCAGCACACGGACTTCGCCGTCGTCAGGCCGCAGGAAGCCTTCGCAGATCTCGACGGTGGTGGTCTTGCCGGCCCCGTTCGGGCCGAGCAGAGCGAGCAGCGTGCCACGTTCCATCCGCAGGTCGAGTCCATCGACGGCGGTGGTGGATCCGTAGCGTTTCACCAGCCCGGTGATCTCGGCGGCGGGGGCGTTCACGACAGGTCACGATACGGCCTCACACCGGGACCGAATGCTCCGGGGACGGTCTGGACAGCAGCAGTGGTGAGAGGCGGTGGACGATGAACAGCCCCAGTAGCGTGACGACCCCGGCGGCGGCCCACGCGAACGGCAGGACGAAACCACGGCCCTCGAAGGTGCTTCCCGTCGTCGGCAGCAGGAACGGCAGGACGGCGGTGACGATCGTCGCGGCGATGCGGAACCGCGAGGTCCCCGCCGCCGCGGCGAGCGGGATGATCGCCCACAGCAGGTACCAGGGCTGCAGCGCGACGTGCAGTACCATCACCGCGCCGAGGGAGACACCGAGGCCGATGATCGGCCGGTAGCGCCATTTGAAGCTGTCCCAGAGGAACTTGACCGTCACCGCGCCCGCGACGAGATAGCCGAGTGAGCCGAGGATCGGCACCATCGCGTTGGTGTGGTTGCCGAGACCGAGCGCGATGCCGAGGACACCGCCGAGCGCGGCGAGTTCCGACGTCGGCGAAATCCAGGAGCGGACCAGTCCCGGCGTGCCGAGCGCGCCGACCCAGCCGAAACCGAGGCCCGTGCCGTAACAGACCGCCACCAGGGTCACACCGAACAGCAACGCCATCGGCACCGCCGCGGTGACCAGGTCCTTGATCCGGCCGTGCCATCGTCTGGCCACCATCACCGTGAAGAACGGCAGCGCCAGGATCGCGTTGATCTTCACCGCGACGCCGAGAGTGATGAGCACCACCCCGAGCCCGATGTAGAGGAGTTCGCCCTTGGCCAGCGGGGGCGGCTCGTCGTTCTTGAACCGCACCGGCATCCGCTGGAGACCGATCTCCAGCCCGGCCACCATGAGCCCGATCGCGAGCGCGTCGTTGTGGGCGCCCGCGACGAAGTGGAAGATCAGCAGCGGGTTCGCCGCGCCGAGCCACAGCGCGGTGGCGGGCTGCACGCCGAACCGCCGGGCCAGCCGGGGCAGCGCCCAGATGATCAGGATGACGCCGATCAGCGCGAGCCCGCGCTGCAGCAGGACCCCGGTGACGATGTTTCCGCTGCTCAGCGGGGCGAGCCAGCCGCCGAGACGCAGCAGCAGCGGGCCGTACGGCGCCGGGGTCTCGCGCCACATGTTGGAGACACCCGAGGTCAGCGGGTCGGAGACGCCCAGGGCCTCGGCCGGGCCGAGGGAGTACGGGTCCATCCCGCGGGCGACGATCTCGCTCTGCGCCAGATAGCTGTAGACGTCGCGNAGGGAGTACGGGTCCATCCCGCGGGCGACGATCTCGCTCTGCGCCAGATAGCTGTAGACGTCGCGGGAGAACAGCGGCGGGATGAACAGCAGCGGCGCGCACCAGAGCGCGATGGTGCGGGCGAGCTGGCCCTGGGTGGCGAGGCGGCGGCGCGCGGGCTGCGCGAACCGGCCGAGCAGCAGCCAGCTGAGCACGATGATCGCCATGCCCGCCAGGCCCATCGCGAGCGAGACCATGGGGATCCGGGTGAACAGCCGCAGGACCGGGATCTCCTGGACCGGGTTGATCACCGGGGCGGCGCCCGCGCCGAGCGAGCCGAGGGCGAGGAACAGGGAACCGACCGCGCCGAACCGGCGGACCACGTTCAGCCCGCGCAGTTCCTTGTCGTCCAGGGGTTCCGGATCGTGCGGGCGCCCGGGGACGAGCGTCGCCACCGACCCCGCCGACCCCACGGCCCGGTCTTCCGGCTCTGCCCCGTCCATGTCCCGCTGTGCCGGGTGATCGCCCACTGCCACGCACGAAGGGTAGCGATGCCGGGAACAGATCGGGCGGGTACGTGGTTACCGAGGGCTGAAGGGGCCCTTCGCCGCATGCGACGCGGTGAAGGACGCTTTCGTCTCGTCGCATGCGGTGAAAGCGTCCTTCAGCCGCCAACGTGACCCACGCCACTCCGTGAGGCACCCCTCTTTGCCGTCTCCCCGGAAATACGTCACACTTGTGTTGTGAAAAAGACGGGAACGCAGGACGAGGCCGGTGGCGACATGCTCCGCGCCGAGGTCCAGCCTGTCCCCGCGCAGGTCGGCCCCGAGGGGCGGACCAGGCATGAAGTGGCCCGCTTGCTGCTGGAACAGGGTCCGATGACCGCCGTCGTGGTGGCCGAGCAGCTGGGGATCAGCGCCGCCGCCGTCCGCCGTCATCTCGACGCGCTGCTCGCCGACGGCGAGGCCGAAACCCGGGACGCGCCGCGCCGCGGCCCCCGCGGACGAGGCCGTCCGGCCAAGAACTTCCTGCTCACCGAAGCCGGCCGCGCCCGGTTCGGGCACGCCTACGACGACCTCGCGTCCTCGGCCATCCGCTTCCTCGCCGAGCACGCCGGCGAAGACGCCGTGAAGGCCTTCGCGGAGGCTCGGGTCGCTTCGCTGGTCGGTCCGCATCAAGACGCGATCACCAAGCACACGGATCCCGCCTCGCGCGCCGAGGCCCTCGCTGCGGCGCTGACCAGGGAGGGTTACGCTGCGTCGACCCGTCAGGTCGGTGTCGGCGAACAGCTCTGCCAGCACCATTGCCCGGTCGCCCACGTCGCCGCCGAGTTCCCTCAGTTGTGTGAAGCCGAAACCGAGGCTTTCGCGGAACTTCTGGGTACTCACGTCCAGCGGCTGGCGACCATCGCACGCGGTGACAACGCGTGCACCACACACGTACCCGTCGTCTCGGCGGGTCACCCGGCCACACCCGGGCCGGGAAGCACGGCGCCCTCCCCAGGGCGCACAGCACGGATCCCGAATGGAGGGAAACCCGCATGACTGCCGCTGCCGAGCAGCGCACTCCCACCACCGCGCCCATGAGCCAGGAAGAGACCATCGAGTCCCTTGGCAAGTACGCGTTCGGCTGGGCGGACTCCGACGAGGCGGGCTCAACGGCCCGTCGCGGACTGAACGAGGACGTCGTCACCGACATCTCCTCGAAGAAGTCCGAGCCGGAGTGGATGCGCGAAGCGCGACTCAAGGCGCTCAAGCTCTTCGACTTGAAGCCGATGCCCAACTGGGGTGCGGACCTCTCCGGGATCGACTTCGACAACATCAAGTACTTCGTGCGGTCCACGGAGAAGCAGGCCACTTCGTGGGAAGACCTGCCCGAGGACATCAAGAACACGTACGACAAGCTGGGCATCCCCGAGGCGGAGAAGCAGCGCCTCGTCGCCGGTGTCGCGGCGCAGTACGAGTCCGAGGTCGTCTACCACCAGATCCGCGAGGACCTGGAGGCGCAGGGCGTCCTGTTCCTGGACACCGACACCGCGCTCAAGGAGCACCCGGAGATCTTCAAGGAGTACTTCGGCTCCGTGATCCCGGCCGGGGACAACAAGTTCTCCGCGCTGAACACCGCGGTGTGGTCCGGCGGTTCGTTCATCTACGTGCCCAAGGGCGTCAAGGTGGACATCCCGCTGCAGGCGTACTTCCGCATCAACACCGAGAACATGGGTCAGTTCGAGCGGACCCTGATCATCGTCGACGAAGACGCCTACGTGCACTACGTCGAGGGTTGCACCGCGCCGATCTACCAGTCCGACTCGCTGCACTCGGCGGTCGTGGAGATCATCGTGAAGAAGGGCGCTCGCTGCCGGTACACGACCATCCAGAACTGGTCGAACAACGTCTACAACCTGGTCACCAAGCGCGCCAAGTGCGAAGAGGGCGCGACCATGGAGTGGATCGACGGCAACATCGGCTCCAAGGTCACGATGAAGTACCCGTCCGTGTTCCTCATGGGCGAGCACGCCAAGGGCGAGGTCCTCTCGGTCGCGTTCGCGGGCGAGGGCCAGCACCAGGACGCCGGCGCGAAGATGGAGCACCTGGCGCCGCACACCTCCTCGACCATCGTGTCGAAGTCGGTGGCGCGCGGCGGTGGCCGCACCTCCTACCGCGGCCTGGTCAAGGTCGCGAAGCGGGCGCACCACTCGCGGTCCAGCGTGGTCTGTGACGCGCTGCTGGTCGACACGATCTCGCGGTCGGACACGTACCCGTACGTCGACATCCGCAACGACGAGGTCTCCATGGGCCACGAGGCGACCGTCTCGAAGGTCAGCGAAGACCAGATGTTCTACCTCATGTCGCGCGGTCTCGACGAGGCCGAGGCCATGGCGATGATCGTGCGCGGGTTCGTCGAGCCCATCGCGCGTGAGCTGCCGATGGAGTACGCGCTCGAGCTGAACCGCCTGATCGAGCTTCAGATGGAAGGGTCCGTCGGCTAGTCATGTCGGTTACCGAGAACAACGTTTCCGAAGCGATGCGCGAAGGGGTCGTCATTCCGGCGACCTCTCGCGCGGAGCGCTTCACCTCCTACGACGTCGAGGCCTTCGAGGTCCCCGGCGGTCGTGAGGAGAACTGGCGTTTCACTCCGATGAAGCGGCTGCGTGGCCTGCACGACGGGTCCGCCGCCGCTTCGGGTTCGGCCACAGTGGACGCCGACGCCGCGCCCGAACTGAAGATCGAGACGGTCGGCCGGGATGACGAGCGCCTCGGCGCCGCGGGTGTCCCGAGCGACCGGATCGCCGCGCAGGCGTACTCCTCGTTCACCGAGGCCACCGTCATCACGGTGCCCAAGGAGACGAAGACGTCGAAGCCGTCGACGGTGAAGATCACCGGCCCCGGCGAGGGCAAGGTCGCCTATGGGCACGTGCAGGTGCGCGCCGAGCAGTTCTCCGAGGCCGTCATCGTCCTCGACCACACCGGCTCCGGCACCTACGCCGACAACGTCGAGTTCGTCATCGGCGATTCGGCGAACGTGACCGTGGTCAGCGTCCAGGACTGGGCCGACGACGCGGTGCACGTCTCCGAGCAGCATCTCAAGCTCGGCCGCGACGCCAGCCTCAAGCACATCGTCATCACCCTGGGCGGTGACCTCGTCCGCGTCTCGCCGACGGCGACGTTCGCCGACAAGGGCGGCGACGTCGAGATGCTCGGCCTGTACTTCGCCGACTCGGGCCAGCACCAGGAGCACCGGCTCTTCGTCGACCACGCGGTGCCGAACTGCAAGTCGCGGGTGATGTACAAGGGCGCGCTGCAGGGCGACGACGCGCACACCGTGTGGGTCGGCGACGTGCTGATCCGGGCGGCCGCCGAGGCCACCGACACCTACGAGCTCAACCGCAACCTGGTGCTGACGCCGGGCGCGCGGGCGGACTCGATCCCGAACCTGGAGATCGAGACCGGCGAGATCGAAGGCGCGGGCCACGCGAGCGCGACGGGAAGGTTCGACGACGAGCAGTTGTTCTACCTCCAGTCGCGTGGAATCGGCGAAGACGCCGCGCGTCGCCTGGTCGTACGCGGGTTCTTCCACGAGATCCTGGTCAAGATCGGCGTTCCCGAGGTGCGCGAGCGTCTCGAGGCCGCGATCGAAGCCGAGCTCGAAGCCGTGGGCGTCTAAGCCCTCGTCCGTCCACATCAGACTTTTAGGAAAGAAATGCCTACGCTGGAAATCAAGGATCTGCACGCCTCGGTCACGACCGAGGAGGGCCCCAAGGAGATCCTCAAGGGCGTCAACCTGACGATCAAGTCGGGCGAGACCCACGCGATCATGGGCCCCAACGGTTCGGGCAAGTCCACGCTGTCCTACGCCATCGCCGGCCACCCCAAGTACGAAGTCACCTCCGGGCAGGTCCTGCTCGACGGTGAGGACGTGCTGGAGATGAGCGTCGACGAGCGCGCCCGCGCGGGCCTGTTCCTCGCCATGCAGTACCCGGTCGAGGTTCCGGGCGTGTCCATGTCGAACTTCCTCCGCACCGCGGCCACCGCGGTCCGTGGCGAGGCCCCCAAGCTGCGCCACTGGGTCAAGGAGGTCAAGGAAGAGATGGGCAAGCTGGAGATCTCGTCCGAGTTCGCCGAGCGTTCGGTGAACGAGGGCTTCTCCGGGGGAGAGAAGAAGCGCCACGAGATCCTGCAGCTGGCGCTGCTCAAGCCGAAGATCGCCATTCTCGACGAGACCGACTCCGGCCTCGACGTCGACGCGCTGCGCGTCGTGTCCGAGGGCGTCAACGAGTTCAAGGCCAACAACGACGCCGGCGTCATGCTGATCACGCACTACACGCGGATCCTGCGGCACATCACGCCCGACTTCGTGCACGTCTTCGCCGGCGGCAAGATCGTCGAGTCCGGCGGCCGTGAACTCGCGGACGAGCTGGAGGAGAACGGGTACGTCAAGTACACCGGCTCCGCCGAGACCGCCGCCGTCTGATCACTGAACTTCACGACTACACCGAGAGGAGTTGGCCCGATGACCACCACCACGGCTAACTCTGTTCCGCTGGACGTAGCGGCCATCAGGGCCGACTTCCCGATCCTGACCCGCACGGTCCGGGACGGGAAACCCTTGGTGTATTTGGATTCCGGTGCGACGTCCCAGAAGCCGGCGCAGGTGCTCGAAGCCGAGCGCCGGTTCCTGGAGACCTCGAACGCCGCGGTGCACCGCGGCGCGCACCAGCTCGCCGAGGAGGCGACCGACGCCTACGAGTCCGCCCGCGTGCGGATCGCGGAGTTCGTCGGCGCCTCCCCGCACGAGCTGGTGTTCACCAAGAACGCCACCGAGGGCATCAACCTCGTCGCCTACGCGATGAGCAACGCCGCCACGGCCGGTCCCGAGGCCGAGCGGTTCAAGCTCGGGCCCGGCGACGAGATCGTCATCACCGAGATGGAGCACCACGCGAACCTGGTTCCGTGGCAGCAGCTCAGCCAGCGCACCGGCGCGACGCTGAAGTGGTTCTCCGTCACCGCGGACGGACGGCTCGACCTGTCCAATGTGGACGAGCTGATCACCGAGCGGACCAAGGTGCTCGCGTTCACCCACCAGTCCAACGTGCTCGGCACGATCAACCCGGTCGAGTTCCTGGTGAAGAAGGCCCGCAAGGTCGGCGCGCTGGTCGTGCTGGACGCCTGCCAGTCGGTGCCGCACTTCCCGGTGGACCTGCACGCGCTGGACGTCGACTTCGCCGCTTTCGCCGGGCACAAGATGGTCGGCCCGTACGGCATCGGTGTCCTCTATGGACGCCGTGAGCTGCTCGAAGCGATGCCGCCGTTCCTGACCGGCGGCTCGATGATCGAGCTGGTCCGCATGGAGCAGACCACCTTCGCCGCGCCGCCGCAGCGGTTCGAGGCGGGCACCCCGATGACGTCGCAGGCCGTCGGCCTCGGCGCGGCCGCCGACTACCTGTCGGCGATCGGCATGGATCGGGTCGCCGCGCACGAACACCTCCTCACCGAGGCGGCGCTCGCCGGGCTCGGCGAGATCCCTGGTGTGCGGATCATCGGCCCCACCGACATGATCGACCGCGGCGGACTGGTGTCGTTCGTCATCGACGGCGTCCACCCGCACGACTCCGGTCAGGTGCTGGACAGTCTCGGTGTCGCCGTCCGCGTCGGGCACCACTGCGCGTGGCCGCTGCACCGGGCCTGCTCGGTGCCCGCGACCGTGCGCGCGTCGTTCTACGTCTACAACACACTGTCCGAAGTGGACGCGCTGGTGAACGGTGTGCGTGAGGCGCAGAAGTTCTTCGGGGTGGCGTGATGAATCTCGAAAGCATGTACCAGGAGATCATCCTGGATCACTACAAGAACCCGCACGGCCGTGGCCTGCGCGAGCCGTTCGACGCCGAGTCGTTCCAGGTCAACCCGACCTGCGGCGACGAGGTGACGCTGCGGGTGAAGGTCGACGACGGGAAAGTCGCCGACGTCTCCTACGAGGGACAGGGCTGTTCGATCAGCCAGGCCTCCACGTCGGTCTTGACGGATCTCGTCGTCGGGCACACCGTGGAGGAGGCGTTCACCACCATGGACGCCTTCGTCGAGCTGATGCAGGGCAAAGGGCAGATCGAACCCGACGAGGACGTGCTGGAGGACGGCATCGCCTTCGCAGGCGTGGCCAAGTACCCGGCCCGCGTGAAATGCGCCCTGCTCGGGTGGATGGCGTTCAAGGACGCCGTCGCCCGCACGACCAACGGAGTTGAGACGGCATGACCGAACAGCAGACCGAAACCCGCGAGGGGCGCACGGCCGCCGACCTCGACGCCGAGACCGCCGCCGCCCCGGACGCCGCCGACGTGGCGAAGGTCGAGGACGTCGAAGAGGCGATGCGCGACGTCGTCGACCCCGAACTCGGCATCAACGTCGTCGACCTCGGACTGGTCTACGACATCCGGGTCGAGGCGGACAACACCGCCACCATCGACATGACCCTGACCTCGGCGGCCTGCCCGCTGACCGACGTCATCGAGGACCAGACCGGAGCCGCGCTCGTCGGCGGGGGAACGGGACTGGTCAAGGACTTCCGGATCAACTGGGTCTGGATGCCGCCGTGGGGTCCGGAGAAGATCACCGACGACGGCCGCGAACAGCTGCGGGCGCTCGGCTTCACCGTCTGATCTTTTTCTCTCTGCGTGAAGGCCTCCTTCCCTCGGCTCAGCCGCCCGCGTAGGGAATGCGGATGACCATCGGCAGCGACAGTGCGCCGCGGGTGCGGTTACGCAGTTTCGCTACATGCGAGGTGATCTGCTCGAAGGCGGNCTTCAGCGTCCAGGTACCGCCGGGCGCGGTGTTCGTCGTGGGGGATCAACGGAACAATTCCCGGGACTCGCGGATCTACGTCGGTATGCCCGGCGACGGTGCCGTCCCCCTGTCCAAGGTGTACGGGGTCGTCGTCGGCATGGGGAGCACCCTCGACGCCGAGCCCTTCCCGCAGACCACAGCCTTCGTCGAAGCCGGACTCCCCGGGGATCCCGTGTCCGACACCGGCTTCCGTACCTCGCGGAACCTCGTGTTCGCCGGCGCCGGACTCGTCGTCCTCGGTGTCATCGGGACGATCGTGACCGTTGTCCGCTCCGCCGGAAAACGACGAAGAGCAGCCGCAATCCCACCAGCGCACTGACCACGAGCAGGTTGTAGCCGAACATCTGGTGCAGCGTGACCCCGTCCAGCACCTGCGGGCCGGTCGCGCTGCCCAGCAGCAGCACGGCCATCAGCCCGGTGGCCACGCCGACGAACGCCAGCAGGATCTCGTGCACCAGTCCGGTGACCACGTCGCGGTCGCGTTCGTCGGAGAACAGCCGGACGTTGACCGAAAGCCTGCCCTGTTCCAGCGCGTTGCCGATGCGGTCGACGCGGCGCGGCAGCCGCCGCAGCACCGGCAGGAGCGCCATCAGTTCGTTGGTGGCCGTGGACCGCAGCGATTCCGGCCGCAACCCGGCACCTACCTGCTCGGCGGCGTAGGCGCGGGATTCGACGACGATGTTGAACCCCGGCGCCAGCGCGGCCAGCGTTCCCTCCAGGGTGGCCAGCGCGCGGAACACGGCGGCTATCGGCGGGGGCACGCTGAGGCGGAAGTCGGCGATCACCCGGAACAGGTCGGTGAACATGTCCAGATCCGGCGCCTGTCCGTGGTTGAAATGCTTGGCCACCAAGGACCCCAGTGCCCGCTCCAGACGGCGCTCCTCGATCTCGTCCGGCCGGTCGACGATCTCCAGCAGACCGTCGCGCAACGCGGCCGGGTCGCCGCGGTCGAGGGCGAGGATGAGGTTCTGCAGCCCGCCGCGCAGGCCCGAGTCGAGCCGTCCGACGGAGCCGAAGTCGAGTAGGCCGAGCCTGCCGTCGGTGAGCAGCAGGACGTTGCCGGGATGCGGGTCGGCGTGGAAGACGCCGCTGCCCATCACCTGGCCGAGCACACACCGCAGCATCGACCGCGCGAGGTCGGCCCGTTCCGCGGCCGGGACCTGCTCCCGCGCGGCGGCGAGCGGTTTGCCTTCGAGGCGCCGCATCACCAGGACACGTTCGGTGGACAGTTCTTTGTGGACGGTCGGCAGGGCGACCTCGGTGCCGGGGGAGGCCGCCGCGACCGCTTCGATGTTCCTGGCTTCGGTGCGGAAATCGAGCTCTTCGACGAGTGCGTCGGCGAATCCTTCGGCGAGGTCCACGACGCCGAGCGAACGCGCCCAGCCCGCGCGCTGGTCCAGCGCGGCCGCCACCCGGCGGACGATGTCGAGGTCCCGGTCGACCAGCGCCTGCACGCCGGGCCGCTGCACCTTGACGACCACCTCCTGCCCGTCGCGCAGCTTTGCCCGGTAGACCTGCGCGATCGACGCGGCCGCGATCGGTTCCGGGTCGAACTCGGCGAAGATCTCATCCGGATTCCCGCCCAGTTCCTCCCGCAGCACCGTCGCGACCTCGTCGGCGTCGGCGAAGGCGACCTGGTCCTGGAGTTTGCTGAGCTCGTCGACGAACACCGGCGGGAGCAGATCGGAGCGCGTCGAGAGCAGTTGGCCGAGTTTCACGAACGTCACGCCGCCCTCCTCCAGCGCACGCCGCAGCGATCGCGCCAGTTTGGCGTGCCGGACCTGGGCGAGGCCGGATTCGCGACGGCCGGTGAGGTACCGGCCGAGGCCGTGCTTGATCGCGATCCGGGTGATCTGCGAGTAGCGCCGCGTCCGCGCCGCGCGGCGGCGAAGTGACCGGATCCTGCCGATGAGCCCCAGCCCGGAGCCCGACGGCATCGCGAGTTCCGCGACGAACAGGAAGATCAGCGTCGCGAGGAACGCGCCGCCCGCCACCGGGATGACCAGCCCGGCGAAGGCCCCGCCCGTGTACATCGGCGAGGGGAACGCGCTGAGGATGCCGCCCGCGACGAGCCAGCCGAAACCGGCGGCGCAGAACGCGCGGATCACGCCGATCCGCACACCCAGCACGCGGCGGGCGGCGACCACGAGTGGCCACAGCATCAGCGCGTAGACGGGCAGGGTGAGCAGGCCGAGCAGCAGGTTCATGCCGAAGAGCACATCACGCGCAGTCCGCGCGGGATTCCCGCTCCGGCGGGACGGTACTCACCCTCGAGAGGGAGCGGACCCCGAAGTTGTAGGTAGTGGTCGCCTCCCTGGGCGCGAACAGGACGCCGAGGACGGCGATCGCCGCCGCCGCGAGGAAGCCGGCACGAAGATCGAGGAGATCGCCGAGGAGACCGATGAGCGGTGCCCCGGCGGCCTGCCCGAGTGCCAGCGCCAGGAAGGCCACGCCGACACCGAACGCGGGCGCCGCCGGATAAGCCCTGGTGCCCCAGAGGATCAGGACGCCGGTCAGTCCGATGTAGACGGCCCCGAAGATCGCGGCCGCGATGACGAGCGCGGGGAGCGACCGAGTGGCGAGGGCGAAGAGCACCGTGGCGGAGGCGAACAGGATCATCCCTGCCGACCAGGCCCGCCGCAGTCCCGCCCGGGAGGTCAGTTCGGCGGTGAACGCGCCCGCCAGGCCGACCGCGCCGAGGACGATCCACACCACCGTCGACGCGGTCTCGTCGAGCCCGCCGGCGCTCACGGCGATGTCCCGGCCGAACGTCCAGATCGCGGCGCTGGCCAGGCCGAGCGTCGCGGCGGCGGGCAGCAGCCGCCCGGTGGCGGGTGGGAAGAGCGGCACCGGCAGTCCACGCGCGCGGTCCTCCTTGACCGGCGGCACGACCCGGGCGATCCACAAGGTCACCAGCGCAGAGGCCGCCGCGAAGGCCCACCAGGCCATTCGCCAGTCACCGATGGCGAGCAGGGAGACCGGGCCGGAGATCAGCACGCCGAGTCCGGTCCCGGCGTTCACCACGGACTGGGCACGGTCACGGCGGGTTGCCCGGACGACGCGGGAAACCGCGTCAGCGAGCGAAGGGGAGGCCAGGCCCGTGCTGGCGCCGGCGAGGACGACACCGAGCGCGAGCACGCCGGCGTTCGGCGCTGCCGCGATCAAGGCGGTTCCCGCGGTGGCCGTCGTCCCGGCGGCGAGCGCGCCCGCCCGCGCTCCCCAGCGGGTCGTGATGGCGGTCGAGGCGACGACGGCGAGGCAGTACGCGACGTAGCTTCCCGCCGCGATGGCGCCGAGAGCGCCGCCGTCGAGGTCGAACTCCGTCCGGAGAGTCGGCGCGAAGAGGCCGTATGCGTACCGCGCGAGTCCGTAGGAAACCGCGATCAGCGACAACCCGGCCGCGGTGAGGGTCAGTTCGCGTTTGTATGAAGACACCAGCTGCTCTCCTTCCTGTGTATACCGATCGGTATACGTCAGGAGTGTTCCCGCATTTCGTGTACACGTCAACCGATCGGTATAGTCGGAACCATGCTGACCCCAGCCGGCGAGCGTGTCCTGAGCGCCGCGAGTGAGCTTTTCTACCGAGAGGGCCTCAATGCGGTGGGCGTCGCGGCCGTGGCCGAAGCCGCCGGCGTCACGAAGAAGACCCTGTACGCGTGCTTCGGGTCGAAGACGGAGCTCACCGTCGCGTACTTGCGACGTCGTCACGACGTCTGGTGGGCGTATCTCGAGGAGCGGCTGGCCGAAGCCGATCGTCCTCGGGCGCTCGTGGTCTTCGACGCCTACATCGACCACCCCCGGCTCGGGAGCGACAGGGGTTGCGCGTTCCTGAACGCGGCCGCCGAACTGCCCGCCGGGCATCCCGGACTCGACGTGATCCGGCGGCATAAGGCGGCGGTACGGGCGAAGTTCGCCGAGCTCCTCCGCGAGGACGCCCCCGGCGCGGCCGATCCGGAGCGGCTCGCGGAACAGCTCTTTCTCCTGCTCGAGGGCGCTGTCGCGCATACCGGCATCGACGGGGACGCGCACCGCGTCACGCTCGCGAGGGAGATCGCGGAGATACTCGTGAGGGATACGCGCGAAGCCGGCGCACGCTAGAAAGAGCGCATGCGACTTTTCGGCCCGCTCGTCGACCGCGCGACCTACCGCCGGTGGGTGTACTTCATCCTCGGTGGCGCGCTGAGTGTGCCGTACATCCTCTTCGCGGCCATCGTGGTGCCGTCGTTGCTCCCCCTCGTCGTGACGGTGGAACGCGGCATCGTCGTCGCGATGATCACCGTCGTCCTGGTGATGATCGCGTCGTCGTTCATCCCCGCAGTCCGGGTGCTGGAGGGCGCGGCCGTGCGGGAACTCCTGGACGATCCCGTACCCGGAGTGACGTTCGGGCCCGCGGCGAGCTGGCCCGTCCGCCTGCGTTCGACCGCGATGTTCCTGCTGCACGTGAGCACCGGCTGCGTCGTCAGCCTGGTGAGCCTGCTCGTCCCGGTCGCGTTCGGCTTCACGATCGCGGCTCCGTTCAGCGGCAGGATCGCGCTGACCGACGAGAGCGCGATCGAGGTGCCCCAGGGCTGGGCGAGCGCGTGGATCCCGGTCGCATTCCTGCTCGGCGTGGTCGCGCTGGCCTACGTCGTGTGGGGAGCGGGCGCGGTGCTGACCCGCTGCGCCGAGAGCCTGCTGGGGGTCTCGGCCGCGGAGCGGATCGCCCAGCTGGAGAAGCGCACCGAACAACTCGCCGAACGCAACCGGCTCGCGCGCGAACTGCACGACTCGGTCGGGCACGCGCTGAGCGTCGTGACCATCCAGGCCGGGGCCGCGCGCCGGACACTGAGGTCGGACCCCGATTTCACCGAGCAGGCGCTGACCGCCATCGAGGACTCCGCGCGCGCCGCGCTGGACGACCTCGACCACGTGCTCGGGCTGCTGCGTGACGAGGCGTCGTCGAGGACCCCGCAATCGGGGCTGGCGGAGCTGCCCGCGCTGGTCGAAGCGACACGGCTGGCGGGCGCCGAGGTGGCGGCGGAGGTGCGGGGTGAACCGTCCTCGGTGCCGCCGGTCGTCTCTCGTGAGGCGTACCGGATCCTGCAGGAATGCCTGACGAACGCGCTGCGGCACGCCGGTAAGGTTCCGGTGACGGTCCTCGTCGACGCCGGAACGGAGCTGTTGCGCTTGCGGGTGTCCAACCCGCTCGGCGCCGCGGCGCCGTCTCGCGACGGGGGCGGCCGGGGGCTGAGGGGAATGACGGAACGGGTGGAAGTGCTCGGAGGCACGATCACCGCGGGCCGTGCGGACGGATTCTGGAAGGTCGAGGTGGCGGTGCCATGGGGGAAACGGCGATGAGCATCGGGGTACTGCTGGTCGACGACGAACAGCTCATCCGGGCGGGGTTGCGGGCGATCGTCGCCTCCGAGCCCGACCTGGAGGTCGTGGGCGAAGCGTCCGACGGCGCCGAAGTGCCTGGGCTGGTCTCGCGGTTCCGGCCCGACGTCGTGCTGATGGACGTCCGGATGCCTTCGGTCGACGGGATCCGCGCGACCACCCATTTGGTGTCCACTATGGACAATCCGCCGAAGGTGATCGTGGTGACCACCTTCGAGAACGACGACTACGTCTACGACGCCCTGCTCGCCGGTGCGAGCGGCTTCCTGCTGAAGCGGGCCCGGCCCGAGGAGATCGTCGCGGCGATCCGGACGGTGGCGGCGGGGGAGTCGCTGCTGTTCCCGGCCGCGATCCGGCGGCTGGCCGCGCAACAGGTGAACCGGGGCCCGCAGGACGGTCTCGCCGGCGCCGGACTCACCGAACGCGAAAGCGAGGTGCTGCGGCTGATGGCGGGTGGACTGTCCAATGTGGAGATCGCGGGCGAGCTGTACCTCGGCGTGCAGACGGTCAAGACGCATGTGGGGAACGTGCTCGCGAAACTCGGCGCGAGGGACCGGACGCAAGCGGTGATCAAGGCCTACGACACCGGATTCGTCACACCGGCGGGCTGAACGGGGCAGGGTTCCGGAGTGGACACCAACGTCGATCGCCGTCGCCTGCCGGGGCTGGGTACGGTCGCCGTCGCGGGCGCCGTGCTCGGGGCGGCGCAGATCGGTCAAGCCGCCGAAGAGTCCGAATCAGACACTCCCGCTCGGTCGAGAAGCTGACTTCCGCCACCGCCCGCACCTACGCGGCCGCTCCGTATCGGGGGTCCGACGGCGGCTGAAGGGGGTGGGAGTCGGTGCTCATGTCGCGAAAGCCACTTTCGCAACGCGCCTTGTTCCTGGGTAATGCGGGGAAAGCGTCCTTCCGCTACTCCAGGGCGGCGAGGATCAGCGCGGCCATCGCGGCCGGATCCCCGTTTTCCGGGCGCAGCACCAGATCCGGGCTCTTCGGCTGCTCGTAAGGAGCGTCCACCCCGGTGAACCCGCTGATCTCACCCGCGCGTGCCTTCGCGTACATCCCCTTGGGGTCGCGGTCTTCGCAGACTTCGAGCGGGGTGTCGACGAAGACTTCGAGGAACGGCAGCCCGGCCGCCTCGTGCGCGGCGCGGGCCAGTTCGCGGTCGGCCCGGTACGGGCTGATCAGGGAGACCACCGACACCACCCCGGCGTCGGCGAACAGCTTCGCGACTTCGGCGACGCGACGGACGTTCTCGGCGCGATCGGCGGGGCTGAAGCCGAGGTTCCCGTTCAACCCGTGCCGGAGGTTGTCGCCGTCCAGCAGGTACGCGGGCCTGCCGGACGCGACCAGCCGCCGCTCCAGTTCCACGGCCACACTCGACTTCCCGGACGCGGAAAGCCCGGTGAGCCAGACGGTCAGCCCGCGTGTCGCCCGTTCCGTCCTGCTGACCGCGGCGGTGTGCCAGACGACGTTCGAAGCGGTCACGCTCGGGCCGGTGATCATGCCGGCCGCGACCGTCGCCCCGGAGTGCTCGTCAACGAGGAGGAAGCCACCGGTGGAGCGGTTGCGGCGGTAGGAATCGAACAGCAGCGGCTGCCGTGCGCGCAGCCGGATCCGGCCGATTTCGTTGAGTGACAACGACTCCGCGGTCTCGTCGCGGTGCAGGGTGGTGACGTCGAGCCGGTAGTCCAGTTCGCGGATCTCGGCCTTGGTCTCCCGGGTGGTGTGCCGCACGACGTAGGTGGAGCCGGGTTTCAGCGCCCCTTGTTCGGAGAACCAGCACACCATCGCGTCGACGTCCCTGCTGGTGTGGGGACGGTTTCCGGGGCGGCAGATCAGGTCACCACGGCCGAGGTCGAGGTCGTCTTCGAGTTCGATCGTGACGGCCTGCGAGGCGAAGGCCTCGGTGACCGTGGTGCCGCCCGGGCCCCAGATCGCGCGCACCGTCGTGGTGAAGCCGGACGGCAGCACGGCGACCTCGTCGCCGGGTTTGAACACCCCGCCGGCGACTGTTCCCGCGTAGCCGCGGAAGTCGCGGCTGTGCTCCCGGATCACGTATTGCACGGGGAATCGCGCGTCGATGAGATTGCGATCCGAGGCCACATGCACCTGTTCCAGGTGGTGCAGCAGGGAAGTCCCTTCATACCAGGGCATACTGGCGCCCCGGTGCACGACGTTGTCGCCGTGCAGCGCCGACATCGGCACGAAGGTGAGATCGTGCACCTGGAGTTTCATGGCGAAGCGGCGGAATTCCTCGCGGATCTCTTCGAAGCGCTGCTGAGACCAGCCGACCAGGTCCATCTTGTTGACACACAGCACCAGATGCGGGATTCCCAGCAGGCTGGCCAGGAACGCGTGCCGCCGCGACTGTTCGAGCACGCCCTTGCGGGCGTCGATCAGGATCAGCGCGAGATCCGCGGTGGACGCCCCGGTGACCATGTTCCGGGTGTACTGCACGTGCCCCGGCGTGTCGGCGATGATGAACTTCCGCCGGGGCGTGGCGAAGTAGCGGTGGGCGACGTCGATGGTGATGCCTTGTTCGCGTTCCGCGCGGAGACCGTCGGTCAGCAGCGCGAGGTTCGGGTACGCCTCGCCGCGGTCGCGGCCGGCACGTTCGATGGCTTCGAGCTGGTCGGTGAACACCGTCTTCGAATCGAACAGCAGACGGCCGATCAGGGTCGACTTCCCGTCGTCGACACTGCCCGCGGTCGCGAGGCGGACCAGCGAAGCGCTCATCAGAAGTAGCCTTCCTTCTTCCGGTCTTCCATGCCCGCCTCGGAGATCCGGTCGTCGGCGCGGGTGGCGCCGCGTTCGGTGAGCCTGCTGACGGCGACCTCGGCGACCACCTCGCCCGGCGACGTCGCCGTCGACTCGACGCAGCCGGTGCAGGTCGCGTCGCCGACGGTCCGGAAACGAACCGTTGCCTCGTAAGGACTTTCGCCTTCGTTCAGGGTGAGGAACCGGGTGTGCGCGAGCAGCATCCCGTCCCGCTGGACGACCGGACGCCGATGCGAGTAGTAGATCGACGGCAGGTCGACGTTCTCGGCTTCGACGTACTGCCAGATGTCGAGTTCGGTCCAGTTCGACAGCGGGAAGACGCGGATGTGCTCGCCCTTGCGGTGCCTGCCGTTGTAGAGGTCCCAGAGTTCCGGCCGCTGATTGCGCGGGTCCCACTGGCCGAACTCGTCGCGGAAGCTGAACACGCGCTCCTTCGCGCGGGCCTTCTCCTCGTCGCGCCGCGCTCCGCCGAACACGGCGTCGAAAGCATGCTCGCGGATGCCCCTGAGCAGGGCGGCGGTCTGAAGACGGTTGCGGCCGGCCTTCGGGTCTTCGACGACCCGGCCGGCGTCGATGTCGTCCTGGACGCTGGAGACGACGAGCCTGAGCCCGTACCTGTCGACGGTGCGGTCACGGAATTCGACGACCTCGTCGAAGTTGTGCCCGGTGTCGACGTGCATCACCGGGAACGGCGGCGGTGACGGCCAGAACGCCTTGGCCGCCACGTGGAGCATCACCATCGAGTCCTTGCCGCCGGAGAACAGCAGCACCGGCCGTTCGAAGGTCGCCGCGACCTCGCGGAAGATGTGCACGGCTTCGGCTTCCAGTGCTTCGAGGTGGGTGAGCTCGTATGCCGGGGACGCCATCGTGACCTCCGTGGTTCGAGATCAGAAAAGTAGAACAAGTTCTTGTGCTTGGTCAAGGGCTGGGGGACGCTGTCGGCATGGACCTGGTCGCGCTCGAAGAGATCCGTCGCCTGAAAGCCCGCTACCTCCGCTGCCTCGACCTCAAGCTGTGGGACGAGATGGCCGAGACCCTGACCGCCGACGCGCACGCGCGCTACGGCACGCCGTCGTACGGCGAACCACTGACCTTCGAAAGCCGCGAAACGATCGTCGAGTTCTTCCGGAACGCGGTCGGCCCCGGCGTCACGACGGTGCACTTCGCCGGCCAGCCGGAGATCGACGTCGACGGCGACACCGCGACGGGCACGTGGCTGATGCGGGACAAGGTGATCGTGCCCGAACACCGGGTGGTGATCGAGGGCGCCGCGTACTACGAGGACACCTATCGGCGGGTGGACGGCGTGTGGCTGACCGCCTCGACCCAATACGACCGGCTGTACGAGACGATGATGTCGATGGACGACGTGCCGAGCCTGAAGCTCACCGCGAACCGGTGGGCTTCCTGACCCGCGCGAACCCGGAACACGCCACTTCCGCGTTTAGTCCTCTGAATGCGGCAGTCGCGCCGGGTGCGGTCTCGGCGATGTCCCCAAGGTGGCATTAGGGACGCTCAGCCTGGCTCCAATGCCACATTGGGGACACTGGAAGGTCCTCGTGGCGCGCACGGAAGCCGGAACACGCGACCCCCGCATTCAGAGGACTAAACGCGGGGGTGGCGGCCTCCGGATTCGGCGGTGACGGCGTCGGCGGTGGCGACCAGCGCCGCGCCCCGCCGCGCGATCTCCGCGCCGGTGATCGGTTCGCCGACCGAGAGCGTGAGCACGAGCTCTTGCCGTCCCGAAGCGTCGAACGTCGGCGCGGCGAGCAGGCTCACCGCGTGCTTGCGGCGCGGCTCCAGATCGGCGCCGAGGTAGACGCGCTCGCCGAGGCTCGACACGAGTTCTCCCACCAGGCCCCGCACTTCCGGCGGGAGTTCCTCCGCGCCGACGCCCGCCATCAGCGCGTAGAGCCGCCGCCCCGCGGCCGTCAGGCTCTCCACCAGGTAACCGTGCTCCCGGCATTCGGCGACGACGCGACGCAAGTGCGCTTCGTCCAGCCGCACCGGAACCGCCGGCGGTTTGGCGAGCCACGCGTCGAACGCCCCGTCGGAATCCCACAGCACGTACATCAGGCCGACCGGCGGCGCGAACGGATAGGTCTCGCCCAGTTTGATCCGGCCGGGACCGGCGCTCTGCAACATCAGGATCCGGTCGCCGACCACGGCCGACGCCGTGCACGTGGCGCCGTATCGCCTGCTCAGCTCCTCCAGATGACGGCGCGCGACCTCGCTCGCGCCGAATCCTTCGCTCGCGACGCGGCCGGCGGCGACCATCGCCGGGCCGAGCCGGTACGTGACCGGCTGAGGGTCCCGGATCAGGTAACCGCCCGCCGTCAGCTCGGTGACGATGCCGAGACAGGTCGGTTTGGCCAGGTCCAGCTCGCGGGCGAGTTCCGACAGGCCGAAGCGACGGCCCGGGTGCGCGGCGAAGAAGTCGAGCAGCCGCACGACTCGCTCGGTGGGCGGTGAGCGCCGGGTCATTGACCCATCCTTAGAACGCGTTCTAGTCTGATGGCACGAAGAACGTACCAGGTCGGTACGTATTTGTACCAGTATGAGGAGTCGCCGGTGCTCACTCAACCGTTCGCGGACGCGATCGTCGAAGCAGAGAAGATCATCGCGGAGGCGCCGCATATCCGGACCGAACAGGATTTGGTCGAGGGGTACGACTACCTCGCGGGCAGCATCCGCGCGTCCCTGCAGATGGCGTGGGCCTACGAACGGGACTATCCGTTCTTCACCCAGTCCACCGGGCCGTACACGAAGATGGGCCTGGACAACCCGGACACGCTGTACTTCAACGCGAACATCCGCGAGGACCGCGAATACGTCGTCACCGGGACGCGGGGGAGCACGGCCGACGTCAGCTTCCAGGTCCTCAACGGCGACTATTCACCCGTCGAGGTGCCCGACAGTCTCGCCGCCTTCGACGACCGCGAGATCGAGATCGCCGAGGACGGCTCGTTCGAACTCCGCTTCGGGCCGGCGAAACCCGACCCTGGACCCAACTACTTCGTGCTCGGCCCTGGTTCGTCGATGCTCGTGGTGCGTGAGGTCTACAGCGACTGGGCCACCGAACGCCGCGGCACGATCCAGATCCAGTGCGCCGACACCGCGGGTGGCGCGCCCGCGCCGCTCACCCGCGACGGGCTGGCCAAACGCTACGGCGTCACCGGCAAGATCCTGCTGAGCAGGCTTCGTACTTTCCTCGCGTTCCCGAAGTGGTTCTACCTGAACCTGCCGGTGAACACGATGACCGAGCCGCGGCCGACGCCGGGGGGCCTGACCACGCAGTACTCGTCGGCCGGGCACTACGAACTCGGCGACGAGGAGGTCCTGATCGTGACGGTGCCGCGTTCGGACGCGCCGTATCAGGGCATCCAGCTCGGCAGCGTCTGGTATCTCTCGCTGGACTACATCAACCATCAGACGAGCCTCACCGCCGACCAGGCGCGGGTCGACCCCGACGGCAAGATCCGCTTCGTGATCAGCGAACGCGACCCCGGCCTGGCGAACTGGCTCGAACGCACCGGGCACGACCGCGGCTACGTCCAGATCCGGTGGCAGCGCCTGTCCCGCGCGCTGGACAAGACCGACGGCCCCGAGGTCGAGGTGGTGAAGTTCGGCGAACTCGCCGACCGGCTGCCGTTCCACGACGAGGCGCGCGTGACCCCGCGGGAATGGGCGGACCGGATCTCGGCCCGGCAGAAGGCCGTCGCGGCGAGGATGCTGGGATGACGGATCTCTTGCGGGACCGAGTGGTCGTGGTCTCCGGGGTCGGCCCTGGGCTCGGCCGGTCGATCGCCGTGCGCTGCGCCGCGGCGGGCGCCGACGTCGTCCTCGCCGCCCGAACCGAATCCCGGCTCGCGGAGGTCGCCCAGGAGGTCGACGCGCTCGGCCGCCGCGCGGTCGCCGTGCCCACCGACATCACCGACGACGCTTCGGCGGCGAACCTCACCGAGGCCGCGGTGACGGCGTTCGGCCGGGTGGACGCCTTGGTGAACAACGCCTTCGCCATCCCGCCGATCATGGACCTCGCCGACGTCGACCTCACCGACGTGCGAGCGGGCTTCGAGACCAACGTACTCGCCGCACTTCGGCTCACGCGCCTGTTCACGCCCTCGCTCGCCGAGAGTGGCGGTTCGGTGGTGATGATCAATTCGGCTGTGCTGCGGCATTCCCGGCGGACGTTCGGCGCCTACAAGATGGCGAAAGCGAGCCTGCTCGCGCTCGCGCAGAGCCTCGCCTCGGAACTCGGGCCGCGGGGGATCAGGGTCAATTCCGTGGCACCGGGCTACATCTGGGCGGACTCGCTGAAGTGGTACTTCGCCTATCTGGCCGGGGAACGCGGGGTTCCGCCGGAGCAGGTGTACGCCGAGACGGCGGAGACGATCGACCTGCGCCGCCTCCCGGAACCGGACGAGATCGCCGACACCGTCGTGTTCCTGGCCTCGTCGCTCGCCCGGTGCGTCACCGGCCAGTGCCTCGACGTCAACGCCGGCGAATACCACCACTGAAGGGAACAACATGCTGCCAGGGCGGGAAAACGTCGGCACCGTGGAAGATCTGCACGCGTCGGCGGCGAAACTCACCGGGTTGGACGACTTCGGCGGCGAGGACCATCTCGAAGGCCTCCGCGTGCTGCTGGATTCGTATGCCGGCGAGGCGGGCCTGACCCCGTACGGCAACAAGATCCATCGCGCGTTCCTGCGCGGCGCCCTGGTGGCGAGGTCGTTGAGCGAGGCCTCGTGGAAGCAGAATCCTGAGTACGCCGACGTTCCCGTCGAGCGGCCGATCTTCGTCACCGGCCTGCCGCGCACGGGGACCACGGCACTGCACCGGCTGCTCACCGAGGACCCGGCGCACCAGGGGCTGGAAGTCTGGCTGACCGAAGTGCCGCAACCGCGTCCGCCGCGCGAGACCTGGGCGGAGAACCCGGTTTTCCAAGGCATACAGGCGGGTTACGAGAAACACCACGTCGAACATCCCGAATTCATGGGCCTGCACCATATGTCCGCCGATCAGGTCGAGGAATGCTGGCAGCTCCTGCGGCAGTCGCTGAAATCGGTGTCCTACGAATGCCTCGCGCACGTGCCCTCGTACTCGCGCTGGCTGGACGGGCAGAGCTGGACCGACGCCTATCGCAGGCATCGGCGCAACCTGCAGCTCATCGGCCTGCCGGACGCCGGACGACGCTGGGTGCTCAAGAACCCGAGCCATCTCTTCGCGCTCGACGCGCTGTTGGAGGTGTATCCGGACGCGCTGATCGTCCAGACCCATCGCGCGCCGAGCACGATCGTCGCGTCGGTGTGCAGCTTGAACGAGCAGGCGTCGGCGGGCTGGTCCGACGTCTTCCGCGGCGACGTGATCGGCCGCAGCCAGCTGGACCTCTGGGCGCGCGGTGCGGAAAAGTCTTTGGAGGCAAGGAAACGACACGACCCGGCACGGTTCTGCGATGTCCGGTACGAGGATTTCGTCGCCGACCCGATCGGTACGGTCGAGGGCGTCTACCGGCATTTCGGGCTGCCGCTGAGCGACGCCGCCCGGGACGCGATGACCGTGGTGCACGCCGAAAGCCGTTCCGGGGAAAGGAAACCCGTGCACCGGTACGACCTCGCGGACTTCGGGCTCACCGCGGGCGAGGTCGACGAACGCTTCTCGGCCTACCGCGCCGCCTACGCCCTCTGATCCCCCGCATCTAGTCCTCTGAATGCGGTAGTCGCACGCGCAAGGACCGTATTCAGAGGACTTAAATGCGGCAGGTCAGAAGCCGGCGGCCGCGCGCTGGGAAGGCAGGCCGCGCGTCGTGATCCCGCGCAGGACCTCGACCCGGTCCGAACCCGGCCGCCCGAGCACCCAACTCGACCCCGGAACCTCCTTGGCCCGCTTCTTCAGCGGCGCCAGGAGCCGGGACGCGTCCTTGTAGGACCGGATCGCGCCGTGCCCGCACACCAGGGTCGCCAGCGAAACCGTCACCGGCAGCCCGTCGGCCGACCACGCCGTGTCCAGCAGCGCGGCGGCGACCGTGCCGATCTCGTCGACGTCGCAGGCGATCAGGAAGTCGTCCCCGCCGACGTGGCTGACGCGCATCCGGCGCAGCCGGGCCTCCAGGTCGGTGAGGGTCCGGCCGAGCGTGCGGATCAGGTCGTCGCCCGCGGCGAACCCGGCGGTGTCGTTGACCGTCTTGAACGAATCGACGTCCAGCCAGGCCGCGACGAACGGCTCCCGCGCGTTGATCCGGCGGTCGACGTCCCTGGCGACGGCGTCGCTACCCGGCAGCCGGGTCAGAGGGCTCAGCGAGACCGCCTCCTCGACCTTCGCCTCCGCGACCCCGCGGACGACCTCGTTCACCAGCACCACGCCGACACACCGGCCGCGGTCGTCGACCACCACGACGTCGTCGCCGGTCCGGCCCCAGTCCGCGTCGGTGACCAGTTCGAGGAATTCGAGCGCGCTCGCGTCGGCGTGGATCGTGTGCGGCCGGTCGGCGAGCCGCGACGCCGGCCGTTTGGCGTGCAGGGCGTGGCCGTACAACCCGGTGACCGCGACCAGGAACCGTGTCCGGTCGATCGACCACTGTGGACGGTGCCGGTCGTCGATGCCGACGATGCCGCTCGGCCCGTCCGCCGCGGCCAGTACCTCGCGCACGTCGTCACAGGTCGCGTCTTCCGGCAGCGTGGTCGCGGGCCGGAGGAAGTCGCCGACGCGGCGGGCGCGGGCGGTGCCGGGGATGAACGGTCCGGGCGCGTCCGGCGCGGGCAGCGGCGCGTGGTCGCCGTCCGGCGGGGCGAGCAGGTTGCCCTGCGCGATCNCGTCCGGCGCGGGCAGCGGCGCGTGGTCGCCGTCCGGCGGGGCGAGCAGGTTGCCCTGCGCGATCCGCACGCCGAGCCGCCGCGCGGACTCCAGCTGCTCGGTGGTTTCGAGCCCGGTCGCCACCAGGCGGTTGTCGGTGCGCGACGCGAAGTGCAGCACCGACTCGACCACCGCGACGGCGGCCGGGTCGTGCGGCAGGCCGCGCAGCACGCTGCGGTCCAGTTTCACCAGGTCGACGGGCGCCGAAGCGAGCAGCGTGAGCGGGAGGTCGCCGCGGCCGAGGCCGTCGAGCGCGAGCCGGAACCCGACTTCGGTGAGCCGCCGCATGCCGGTGAGCAGCAGGTCGGCGGGGATCTGCGTGAACGGCGGCCCGATCTCCAGCACGACGTCCCTGGTCCGGCGGCCCGCCAGGCTGAGCGCGTCGGTCAGCGGGTCGAACTGCGACGGCGGTGCCGCGACCGTCCGCGCGGACAGGTTCAGGTGCAGGGGGAGGGTGGCCTGCGGTTCGCGCAGCTGCCGGACGGCTTCGGCGGCCAGGCCGACGTCGACCTCGGCCAGCCTGCCGCTGCGCCGGGCGTCGGCGAGCAGTTCGCGGGCGGTGCCGCGGCCTGGCCTTGCCAGTGCTTCGAACGCGACGACGCCACCGGTGTGCAGGCTGTACAACGGCTGGTAAGCGAAGCGGACAGCGATCTGCAACGTCACAAGCGAATATTCGCCGGTGGCGGCACGAAACGAAATACGTGTCAACTGATGTTCATCGTGAAGGCACCTGGGTTACCTAGAACGGCGTAACGCACGCCACCCGATCAGGTGTTTTCTTACCGGCCATGGTGACATCCGGAAAAGTGCCGACATCGCTTCGGCGGTATCCGAAACATCTTCGCGACCGCTGGTGAATGCCGCTGGAGCGGGATGGGCAACGTGAAGAACTGATCGAAGAACACCGGGACCAGTTCGGGCGGCATCCCGCACAGTGCCCGCAGCCCGTGCCGCCGCAATCCGTGCACGGCGCGTGCCGAGGACGGCCACAGCGCCCGATGCGCGGCCGACGCCGCCGCGGCGGGACCTCGATCCCAAGCCCGGACCACGGCGTCGGCCACCGGTTCCGCGAGCCGGATCGACGTCGCGACGCTGTACCCGGTCGCCGGATGCACCAGGGCGGCGGCGGTCCCGAACGGCACGGTCCGGCCGCGTCGCGGCACCGGCACGTCGAGCACTATCCGCACGCGTTCCTCGCGCCCGCGCGACGTCAGCCCGACGGCCCTCAGACGGGCTCGCAGCCGTGCCGCCAGGACGTCGAGCGGCAGGCCGGGTCTGCGGGCCAGCGAGGTCTCCTCGACCAGGACGGTGCCGTCGCCGAGCGGCAGTACGTACAGGAATCCGGACTTGGTCTCGCGCCAGTCCATGAACACGGCGGTGCCGGGGTCGTCGACCAGCCGCAGCGCGTCCTCGGCGGGGAGAACGGCACCGAACGCCGTCTGTTCGTACCGGTCGCCTCGCGGCCGGACACCGGACGCGTCGACGTACAGCCCGGTCCCGAGGGTTCGCCCGTCATCGAGGCGCACCGACGAATCCTGTCCGCCGTGGTCCACGCCGGACACCGTCCCCTCGACGACGTCGTAGGCACCGTCGAGCCACCGGCGGAGGCCGGCGTTGTCCAGCACCAGGTAGCGGCGATCCAGGACGTGCGGCCTGGTCCCGAAGGCAAGCGTGGTCGAAGGCGCGTACGCGACGGCGCTCCCGGGCAGCGCGGGCAGTTCGTCGGCGAACAACCCGTAGGTCGCCCGCCAACGTCGCCCCGGCGCCGGGTCGACGAGGACCGTCTCCAGGCCGCGCCGGGCGCAGGCACGCGCGAGCGCCCGTCCGGCCGGGCCCCCGCCCGCGATCACCACGTCCGCCACCTGGGCATCTCATCATGCCGCCGCGACGGATACGGTGTGACGCATGGAACAGACGGACCCGAGGGCGTGGCGGCGCGATCCGGAGAGCGCGAACGCCGGGTTCAGCGATCTCGCCACGAGCCCGTTCCGGATCGACCGGGACCGGATCGCCGCTTCGCCGTTCTTCGCCCGGCTCGGCGGCGTGACACAGGTCGTCAGCGCCGGGGGCGCCGGGTTGCTGCACAACCGGCTCACGCACAGCCTCAAGGTCGCGCAGGTCGCGCGCGCCATCGCCGAGCGGATCAACGCGAGCAGCGATTCCGCCGAACTCGCCGCGAAACTGGGCGGCTGTGATCCGGACGTCGCCGAGGCCGCCTCGCTCGCGCACGATCTGGGACATCCGCCGTTCGGCCACCTCGGCGAGCAGACCCTGGACCGGATCGCGCGCCACCGCTTCGGCCTCGCCGACGGTTTCGAAGGCAACGCGCAGTCGTTCCGGATCATCACCACCACCGACGTACGCGGTCCGTCCGCGTCCGGGCTCGACCTCACCACGGCGGTGCGCGCCGCGGTGCTGAAGTACCCGTGGGCGCGGTTGCACGTGCCCGATCCGCATCCGACGTCGATGGCCGTCCAGCCACGCGGCGCTGCCGAACCTGCCGACGCCCCCGGCACCGGCGCGAGCAAGTTCTCCGCCTACAGCACCGAACTCGACGACTTCACCCAGGCGCGGGCCCCGTTCGACGGCCGGATCGAACCCTGGCAGCAGACCGTCGAAGCGTCCGTGATGGACACCGCCGACGACATCGCCTACGCCATCCACGATCTCCAGGACTTCCACCGGATCGGTGTCCTGCAGCACGCGCCGGTCGCCGCCGAGTTCTCCGGCTGGGTCGACCACGCGCTGGAGCTGGCCGGGCTGGACGACGCGACCTTGACCGCGGAACGGCGGCTGCCCGGCCGTTCGCTGGAACGGCTGCGCCGCCGGATGCACGCGAAGGACGGCTGGATCGTCGACGACGACGCCTTCACCAGTGCCGTCGCCCGTGTCCGCGCCGAACTCGTCGACGGCCTGCTCGCCACCGGCTTCGACGGTTCCATCGAGGCCGAGCAGGCCACCGCCGCCTTCTCCGCGAAGTGGACCGCACGGCTCGTCGACGGCGTCCAGGTGGTGGCCTCGCCTTCGACTCGGACAGGGCATCTCACGCTGCGTCCCGCCCAGTGGCACGAGGTGCAGGTGCTGAAATTCGTGCACCGGCGGTTCGTGCTGCTGCGCCCGGAACTCGCGCTGCACCAACGCGGACAGGCGAGCCTGGTGACCACGCTGGTCGACGCGCTCGACGCGTGGCTGCTCGATCGCGACGAGTTCTACCGGCTCCCGCGACGGCTGCACGACTTGGTGGAATTGGCGCAGTCCGAGTTCTCCGCGCTGGCGCGGACGTCACCGGAACTGCTCATCGGAGCGACCGGGGAGCCGGTCACCGGTGCCGACGCCGTACGCGGTCTGGCGCGCGGGCGGGCGGTCGTCGATTTCGTGGCGTCGCTGACGGACAAGCAGGCGGTGACCCTTTTGGACGGCTTGTCGGGCCGTGCTTCCCAGCCCTGGTCGGACTCGTTCGTCCTGTAACGACGCGATTCCCCTGAACGGCCTACGAGCTGCGGCCGAAACCGGAAAATACCCATCCGACGTCACCCGAACGGCGACTGCCGCCGGTGCACGCCCGGTACTTAGCTTGATCCAGCCGGTGATCGCCGGCGTCGGTCAGCGTGAGTCGGGGCACGCGCCTAGGAATCGGAGGCGCACGTGCGTCCAACCCGTTCTAGTAGGAGAAGAAGAACGATCCTGACCGCGGGCACCGCTGCCCTCGTCACCGCGCTCGGCCTGGTGAGCCCGCCCGTCGCGGCGGCGGAAAGCGGTGTATCCCCGGACGCGTTCTCGGCGAACACCGTCCGGCAGATCGAGGCACTGCAGTCGATCAAGAAGAGCCAGAACGCTGGTGAGTCCAAAGTGGACAGCCGGCTGCTCGTCGAACAGAAGCTCCGCGCACAGCGGATGTCGGCCTCCGCGGTTCCCGCACTGGGGTCTGGGGCGAATGTCTCCGCGGCCGGCATCGTACTCGTGGACATCCGGGGCCAGGTCTCGGAGGAACTCCTCAAGGGACTGCGTGAATCCGGTGCGGGGATCCGCGCGGTGTCCGAGCGCTACGGCAGTGTGCGCGCCGAGGTTCCGCTGAACGCCGTCCCGGCGATCGCGGCCCGCGCCGACGTCAAGAAGGTCGAGACCGCCAACGAGGCGTTCACCGCCCGCCAGCTCGCCGAGCCCGCCACCGCGGGCAAGCGGGAAAGCAAGGAAGAGAAGGCCGCCCGGATCGCGGACGAGCTGAAGAAGGCCGTCGACGCCAAGGGACAGGCCGGTATCGCGGCCGGACCGGTCAACAGCGAGGGCGATCGCGCGCACAACGCCGACACGGCGCGCCAGCAGTTCGGCGTCACCGGGGTGGGCACCAAGATCTGCGCGCTGTCCGATGGGATCGACTCGCTCGCGACCTCGCAGGCGCGCGGCGAACTCCCGGCGGGCGTCGACGTGATCCCCGGCCAGGAAGGCGACGGCGACGAGGGCACCGCGATGCTCGAGATCATCCACGATCTCGCGCCGAACGCGGCGCTCGGTTTCGCCAGCGCGTTCAACTCCGACGCCAGTTTCGCCGACAACATCCGCAAGCTGCGCTTCGACGCGCGCTGCGACGTCATCGTCGACGATGTCCTGTACTTCAAGGAATCCCCGTTCCAGGACTGGATCATCGCCCAGGCCGTGAACGACGTGACCGCCGACGGCGCGCTGTACTTCTCCTCGGCAGGTAACGAAGGCAACGTCACCGACGGCACCTCGGGCCACTGGGAAGGCGACTTCGTCGACTCCGGCAAGAGTGTCGGCAAATACGCCGGAACCGCGCACAACTTCGCCGGTGCGGCGGGCAACCAGATCTTCCAGCCGCTCTCGAGCGCGTCGGGCCGGGTGCCGGTCACGTTGTTCTGGTCCGACCCGCTGGGCCGCTCGAACAACGACTACGACCTGTACCTGCTGAACCAGGCGGGCAACGTCGTCGACTTCAGCCAGGACGTCCAGACCGGCACCCAGGACCCGTACGAGCGGGTGGACACCACGGGCGTCGCCGGACTGCGGCTGGCCATCGTCAAGTTCTCCGGTGAGGGCCGCTACCTTTCGCTGTCCGCGTTGCGCGGCCGGTTCACCGATTCGGCCGACGGTCTCAAGGCCTACACCAAGCCCGGCGTGACCGTCGGCCACTCGGCCGCGCGGGACGCGTTCAGTGTCGCGGCGGCACCGGCCGCGAAGGCGTTCCCCCGAGCCCTCGAACCGGGCGACCCGGCCAACCCGGCCGGTCCGTTCCCCGGCGCGTTCGGCGCGACCACGAAGGTCGAACGGTTCACTTCGGACGGTCCGCGGCGGATGTTCTACCAGGCCGACGGCACGCCGATCACCCCGGGCGACGTGTCCGGGACCGGTGGTGAGGTCCGCGCCAAGCCGGACATCACCGCGGCCGACGGCGTCTCCACCAGCGTCACCGGCTTCACCACGTTCTACGGCACGTCGGCCGCCGCGCCGCACGCCGCCGCGATCGCGGGCCTGGTGCTCTCGGGCAACCCGGGGCTGCCCCCGGCCGACGTGCGCGAGGCGCTGATCAACACCGCCGTCGACATCCTCGCCCCCGGCCGCGACAACTCCAGCGGCGCGGGCGTCATCCTCGCCGACAAGGTGCTCGCCTACACCGGTGCCAGCCCGCAGCCGCTCGCGTCCGCGGGCCAGCCGACGGTCACCCCGGCCGACGGCGGCTCCGCGCTCGACCCGGGCGACACCGCCAAGGTGACCCTGCCGGTGACCAACCGCGGCGACGGCACCGCGACGTCCACCAGCGTCGTGCTGTCCAGCCCGACCCCCGGTGTCACGGTGGCGCCGCGGTCGAAGTCGTACGGCACGATCAGCCCCGGGCAGACCGGCGTGAACGACTTCACCATCACCGTTCCCGCCACTCAGGAACTCGGTGTGCCGGTGGTGCTGAACGCGCGCGTGACCTTCGCGGGTTCGTACTCGCCGACCACGTCCACGTTCTCGCTGCCGGTCGGCACCCCGTCGCCGGTGACGCAGAACTTCGCCTACACCGGTGACGCCGTGGCGATCCCGGACAGCGACCCGACCGGCGTGACCGTGCCGATCACGGTGAGCGGGGTCGGGCGCGCGTCGAAACTGACGTTCTCGGTGGACGGGGCGACCTGCAACGCCGACCAGACCTCGACGACGGTGGGCATCAACCACTCGTACGTCGGTGACCTGGTCGGCACGCTGACGTCGCCCTCGGGGGCGAAGGCGACCGTGTTCCAGCGCAGCGGCGGCTCGGGCAACAACCTGTGCCAGGTCGTCTTCGCCGACAACGCGGCCACCGCGTTCAGCTCGGTGAGCGCGGCGAACGCGCCGTTCACCGGCACCTACAAGCCGGCGCAGGCGCTCGGCGGCCTGGCCGCCGGTGCCGCCGACGGCACCTGGAAGTTCACCGCGGTGGACGTCGCCGGTGGCGACACCGGGTCGATCCGCGCGATCTCCTTGCACATCAACGGTTTCGTCCAGCCCGGTGTGGCGGAGCGGCCCGCGGGTGTCGGGAAGTCGGTGGGGCGCGGGCCGGTGAAGCCGGTCTAGTCCTTCACGCGGACTGGTCGACGTCGGTACCGGGGGTCGTGAGTGGCGATTCCGGTTAGGGCCAAGAGTGTCTTAGGTACCTGCTGACTGGGTTTGGCTGGGGCTGATCATGTGTCCGTGAAGGCCTCCTTGCCTACCCTGAAGGTAGTGAAAGAGGCCTTCACTACCTTCAGGGGCGCCGCTCTCGTCCCAGGTGCACCGGCGACCACAGCAGGCGCAGCGGCCGCGCGTGAAGCGGGCCTTCAGGTACTTCAGGCGGGCACGGGCGCCGGTACCGAGCCCACCGAACGCCTCGTGAGTGGGCGATTCGGATCAGAACCCGAATCGCCACTCACGACCCAGCCGAGCCCCCCGAACAGGGCAGGGCCCCGTACGTTGGACCCATGGCGAGGGAGCGGCAGGTAGCGGGCGGGGGACGGGCGGTCGAGGTCGCGCCGGATCGCCTCGAAGGCTGGTACGCCCGCTTCGCCGTCCGCAACGAAGGCGTCCGCTCGACAGAACTGAAGCCGGACACCGTCACGGTCGTCGCGGACAACGGCGTAGTCGCCGTCGCGACCGTCCCTTTCGGACCGCTGAACGCCGAAGGAACCGTGCCAGGTCTCGCCGTCGGCCCGCTCATCGAACACGCGCTGATCTCACGGAGAATCGCGCTCCTGCTGGTGCGCCGTGGCGGGCACAGCGTCGGGATCGCGCGCGGGGGAGTGGTCGTGCAGTCCAGGACTGACCGCCATCTCGTCCAGGGCCGGTCCGCGGCGGGCGGCTGGTCTCAGCAGCGGTTCGCGCGGCGGCGGGAAGGGCAGGCGCGCTCAGCGCTCCGTTCCGCCGCGGACGACGCTTTCGAGGTGCTCGTCCTGCAACTGTCCGAAGTGGACGCCGTCGTACTCGGCGGGGATCGCCGCGCCCTGGAATCCCTGCGCGAGGACAAGCGACTGGCGCCGTTGTTCCAGCGTGCCGAGGCCCGCGTCCTCGACATCGCCGAACCGCGCCGCACGGTGCTCGAAGACGCGGCGGAGCGGGCTGTCGCGGTCGAAATCACCCTGTCCGGGCCGTGACGTCGGGCACGGTCGGATAAAACCGTTCGACACCGGCCCGTACACTGATCGTGTGGACATCCTCTTGGAGTAGCTCCTCGTCTGCCCGACGGCAGACGAGTCGAAGCTGTCCGCTCATCCACCCCTTGTACCGGGAGTTCCCGTGATCACGGCCACTGGCCTGCAGCTGCGCGCGGGTTCGCGCATTCTGCTCGACGACACCAACGTCCGCATCCAGCAGGGCGACCGCATCGGCCTGGTCGGCCGCAACGGCGCCGGCAAGACCACCTCGCTCAAGGTGCTGGCGGGGGAGGGGGAGCCGTACGCGGGCGAGGTCCGCCGCAGCGGCGAGCTCGGCTATCTTCCGCAGGACCCGCGCGAGGGCGACCTGTCCGTCACCGCGAAAGACCGCGTGCTCTCCGCGCGCGGCCTCGACACCTTGCTGCGCAACATGGAAAAAGCGCAGACCGCGATGTCGGAGCTGGCGGACGAGAAGGAACGCGACAAGGCGGTCAACCGCTACAGTCGTCTCGAGGAGCGCTTCGCGTCCCTCGGCGGATACGCCGCCGAGAGCGAGGCCGCACGGATCTGTTCCAACCTCGGTCTGGCCGACAGGGTGCTCGAACAGACACTGCAGACGCTCTCGGGTGGTCAGCGCCGCCGTGTGGAGCTGGCCCGGATCCTGTTCGCCGCCGCCGAGGCGGGCGCGGGCGGCAAGTCCGAGACGATCCTGCTGCTCGACGAGCCCACCAACCACCTCGACGCCGACTCCATCAACTGGCTCCGCGGCTTCCTGAAGCAGCACGACGGCGGTCTCGTGGTCATCAGCCACGACGTCGAACTGCTCGCGGACGTCGTCAACAAGGTGTGGTTCCTCGACGCGACCCGCGGCGAGCTCGACCTCTACAACATGGGCTGGCAGCGGTACCTCGACGCGCGGGCCACCGACGAGAAGCGCCGCCGCCGCGAGCGCGCGAACGCCGAGAAGAAGGCGTCCGCGCTGCAGCAGCAGGCCGCCAAACTGGGGGCCAAGGCGACGAAAGCCGTGGCTGCCAAGAACATGGCCCGCCGTGCCGAGCAGATGCTCTCCGCGCTCGACGAGACCCGGCAGGCCGACAAGGTCGCCCGGATCAAGTTCCCCGAGCCCGCCCCCTGTGGCCGGACGCCGCTCACCGCGGAGGGACTCTCGAAGTCCTACGGTTCGCTCGAGATCTTCACCGGAGTCGACCTCGCCATCGACCGCGGGTCGAAGGTCGTCGTGCTCGGATTGAACGGTGCCGGAAAGACGACATTGCTCCGGCTGCTCGGCGGAATGGAAACTCCGGATACCGGCGAGACCATTCCAGGTCACGGATTGCGTCTGGGCTATTACGCACAGGAACATGAAACTCTCGACCACGACGCGTCCGTGTGGGAAAATATCCGTCACCTCGCGCCGGACACCGGGGCGCAGGAGTTGCGGAACCTTCTCGGTTCGTTCCTGTTCACCGGCGAGCAGCTCGATCAGCCCGCCGGCACGCTCTCCGGCGGTGAGAAGACGCGGCTCGCGCTCGCCGGACTGGTGTCCAGCGCTGCCAACGTTTTGCTGCTCGACGAGCCGACGAACAACCTGGACCCGGCCAGCCGTGCCCAGGTCTTGGACGCCTTGCGCAGCTTCGCCGGAGCCGTCGTCCTGGTGACGCACGACCCGGGCGCGGTCGAGGCACTGGAGCCGGAACGCGTGATCCTCCTGCCGGACGGAACCGAGGACCATTGGTCGGCGGATTATCTGGAACTTGTCCAGCTTGCGTGAGGCCTGCGTCCGTTCGGGTGCTTGATCGATGCCATCCGGCCACTGAAATGGCCCAATGTGATCGCGGTTTCAGCAGTTTTGCGCTCGTCGTCTGGCATTCCGGCGCTCAGTGTTCGATCATTGCGGCGACAGGGGCCGTTATGTGGCCCAGAACACTCTCGGCGGGAAGGCGATCGACGTGGCTGATCTCAAGAAAGGCGCGCGGATCACCGGCAACACGCGTGACAAGCTGGCCGCTGACCTGAAGAAGAAATACGAGAAGGGCTCGAGCATCCGCGCTCTCGCGGAGTCCACGGGTCGCTCGTACGGGTTCGTGCACCGGGTCCTCTCGGAGTCCGGCGTCCAGTTGCGCGGCCGTGGCGGTGCCACCAGGGTCAAGAAGAAGTAGTCACGAGGAAGTAGCGGACTGCTGCGCGGGGGGCGCAGTTCCCTTTCCGGGGACCGCTGTTTCACGGGTTTCCGCGGCCAGGAAGGCCAACCTGGCACCGAGCAGGACCAGCGGATACACCAGGTAGCCGTACCTCGTCGCCGGAGTGAGCATGATCAGCGCGACGAGCCCGACGGCCATGCGCAGCAACGCGTCCGAGCCGGTCGCGGGCGGGCGGCGCAGCAGCCAGACCAGGATCGCGACGGCAGCGATCCCGAGCAGCGCGAAGGAAACCGCCGTGCCCACCGGGCCGAGCGAGGCGATGAGGTGGCCGGGCAACGGGCTCGCCGCCGGTGACTTGATCACGCCGATTCCCAGCGGGAAGCGGAAGACGTGCTCGACGAACGCCTTGGGGCCGGCCAGATAGACGGGGACGTGCAGGACGAGGGTCGTCACCACGAGTGCCGCGGCGAATCCGCCGAGTGCGCGAGGGCCACGCCGCGTGATCAACAAGACACCCAGCACCACGATCGCGGGCGCGACGATGAGTTTCGCGCTGACCACCAATGCCAGCACCAGGCCCGACAGGACCGCGCGGCCGGTCGAGGCCAGCGCGAAGGACAGCACCAGCAGGCCGACGATGGCCAGATCCGGGCCGGCGACCGCCCAGGTCAGTGCTGTCAGCGGGCAGGCGAGCGCGAGTTGCGCGGCGCTGACCGGGATTTTCGGCCACTTCAGCAGCCGCAGCGTCAGCAGCACACACGCGACGGCCGCCAGCGCGAACATCCAGCGCGCGTCGGTGAGGGCGTTCGCGACCGGTCCGCCGCCGAACAGGGCACGCGGCAGACCGAAGACGGTCATCACCGGACCGTATGGCGTGTAATCGTTTACTTCCACTGCGCGACCGAGCGCGGTGACGTCGACGTACGGGGTTCCGTTCTCCAGAAGGAGTTTCGCCGACCGTTCGATCACCCAGACCTCGGGCTGCGCGGCCCAGGAGTTCGGTGTGACGAGCCAGTCCACTCCGGTCAGGCGGCGAATGACGAGCATTCCCAAGGGAAGGATCATGGCGAACAGGCCGATCGCCCCGATGCCGATCCACCGCGAACCGAGCGCGCCGGGCAGCGGCTTGCCGCGCCGGGCGGCGGCCAGCAGCCAGCCGGAGTGGACAACGGCGAGGCCGTAACCCGCTACAGCGAAGTTCGCCCACACGCGATAGCCGTAGAACTCCGCGATGGCCGTGTTCACGACGGCGAAGATCAGGCAGCCCGTGTAGAAGACCAGGTCTATGGTCAGTCGTCGCCGGTCCGGGTCCATGGTCACCGGCTCAGGCTACCGACGTGGCCGCGTCGGCCGGAAAGAGGACGCGGAAACCGGGAAGCATCCGGTGTGTTCCGGTGTTGGTTATGCTTATATCCGGGAAAACCCTCGACTAATATCGAGGTTCTGGGGGCGAAGAGAGGGTTCTCATGGACAACACGTTCGCGCTGATGAACTCGGCGATGAGATCCGCCGATGTTCCGAAGGGGCTCCACAAGGGCACGCTCCGTCGCGTCGCGCGGTTCGCCAGGCCGCACTGGCGGAGGCTGCTGATATTCCTGGTGCTCACCGTCGTCTCGGCGGTGCTGGCGGTGAGCACGCCGGTGCTGGCCGGGAAGGTGGTCGACGCGATCGTCGGTGGGCACGACGTCTCGCTGGTGGTCTGGCTGGCCGTGGTGATCGCCGTGCTGGCGCTGGTCGACGCCGGGCTCGGGCTGGCCGAACGGGCGCAGTCGTCGAGGATCGGTGAGGGGATCATCCTCGACCTGCGGCTCGCGGTGTACCGCCACGTGCAGCGGATGCCGGTCGCGTTCTTCACGCGCACCCGCACCGGCGCGCTGGTGAGCAGGCTCAACAACGACGTCATCGGGGCGCAGCGCACGTTCACCGCGACACTGTCCGGTTTGGTCACCAACGTGATCCAGTTGGCGCTGTCGCTGGTGGTCATGGTGACGCTGTCCTGGCAGGTCACCCTGCTGGCGCTGGTGCTGCTGCCGGTGTTCATCCTGCCGACGCGGCGGCTCGGACGGCGGATGGCCGCGCTGCAGCGGGAGGCGGGTGGGCTCAACGCGTCGATGACCACGCAGATGACCGAACGGTTTTCCGCGCCGGGCGCGACGCTGGTGAAGCTGTTCGGCGACCCGGGGCGCGAGGCAGGCGAGTTCGGCGCGCGGGCCGGGCGGGTGCGCGACATCGGCGTGCGGACGGCGATGCTGACGCGCTGGTTCCTGACCAGCCTGACCACGGTTTCCGCGCTCGCGCAGGCGCTGGTCTACGGTTTGGGCGGCTACCTCGCGCTGACCGGGGCGCTCGCGCCGGGCACCGTCGTGGCGCTGGCGTTGCTGCTGACCAGGCTGTATTCGCCGCTGACCGCGCTGGCGAACGTCCGGGTGGACGTGATGACGGCGCTGGTTTCGTTCGAGCGCGTCTTCGAGGTGCTCGACCTCAAGCCGATGATCGAAGAGAAGCCTTCCCCGCGCAGTCTGCCCGAAGGCCCGGTTTCGGTGGAGTTCTCGGACGTCCGGTTCGGCTACCCCGCGGCGGACCGGTACTCGCTGGCGTCGCTGGAGGATGTGTCCACTTTGGATCACCGAGGCGGTGAAGAGGTGTTGCACGGCATCAGCTTCCGCGCCGAACCGGGGCAGATGGTGGCGTTGGTCGGTTCGTCGGGCGCGGGCAAGTCGACGATCGCCTCTCTGCTGCCGCGTCTCTACGACGTCGACGCCGGATCGGTCAAACTGTCCGATGTGGACGTTCGGGACCTCGGGTTCGCCACGCTGCGGGAAACCGTCGGCGTGGTGACCCAGGACGGGCATCTCTTCCACGACACGATCCGGTCGAACCTCGAATACGCGCGGCCCGGCGTCACCGACGCCGAGATCTGGTCCGCATTGGAGAAGGCGCGGCTGGCCGAGCTGATCCGGGAACTGCCGGACGGGTTGGAGACCGTGGTGGGGGAGCGGGGCTACCGGCTCTCCGGTGGGGAGCGGCAGCGGCTGACCATCGCCCGGCTGCTGCTGGCGCAGCCGAGGGTCGTCGTCCTCGACGAGGCGACCGCGCATCTGGACTCGCAGTCCGAGGCCGCCGTGGGCGAGGCGCTGACCGACGCGCTCGACGGACGGACCGCGCTGGTCATCGCGCATCGGTTGTCGACGGTCCGGGCGGCCGACCAGATCCTGGTGATCGAGCACGGGGAGATCGTCGAGCGGGGAACTCACGACGAGCTTCTCGCGCGGGAAGGGCGCTACGCGGCGCTGTACCTGACGCAGTTCTCGGAGGAGCCCGCGGCCGCGTGACCCTCGGGTGGGCCGTGAGTGGCGATTCGGGTTAGGGCCAAGAGTGTCTTAGGTACCTGCTGACTGGGTTTGGCTGGGGCTGATCATGTGTCCGNAGGTACCGCTGCCAGCCCATGTTGTAGAGGTCGAGCTCGCCGCGGGGTTAGAACCCGAATCGCCACTCACGACCGCAGGGCGCGGAAGGTCGCGTTCACCAGCGCCGTCGTGCCCACTCACCCGGCGGATCACCTCGCCGACGAGGAACCCGAACGACAGCGCGTGGTAGCCGCTGGCGGTGCCCGGTTCGAAGAGCGGCGCCTGCGCGGCGAGCAGTCCGGTGATGTGGTCCCAGTCGTACAGTTCCTTCACTGTCACCGGCCGGTCGAGGCCGATCCCGGTCACGCCGGAGCGGTGCGAGAGCAGCCAGCGCACCGGGATCTCCCGCTTGCCCGCCGCCGCGAACTCCGGCCAGTACTTCGCGACCGGCGCGTCGAGGTCGAGCAGCCCGGCGTCGGCGAGATGGTGCGCGCAGAGCGCGGTCACGTCCTTGGTGGTCGACCAGACGTTGGTGAGCGTGTCCGCCCGCCACGGGGTCGTCCGGTCCGGAGATCGACCACGGTCTCGCCGTGCCGCGTCACCGAGAACGCGGCGCGGACGGGTTCGAAGCCCGCCGCGCACTCGCCGTGGATCTCGGTCATGGCACGGACCTCCTGCGGACACCGACCGGTCGGTATGTGACCGTAGAAGCGCCGCGCGGACGAGTCAAGGAACTCGTCCGCGCGGTAAAGAACTAGCGGAGAGCGGGAACCCGCGCGCCGTACTTGGCCAGCAGCGCGGCGTTGGCCTCGTCGCCACCGTCCACGTTGGAACTGCGCCACAGCGGGATGTCGACGCCCTGCGCCGCACCGAGGTCGACGACCTCGGCGAGCACGAGGTTCCACAGGAACGCGTTGATCACCGTGGACAGCGGCGCGGTCCGCGGCGCGTCCGGCGGGTAGCTCGCGTCACCGGGACGCACGTGGGAGTCGAGCACGATGCTCGCCTCTTCGATCAGCGTCGTGGCCGCGCGTTTGGGCGCCTTGGCCACCGACGCGGCCGAACTCACCGCGATGACCGACGCCCCGCGCTTCCGGGCCCCGGCGGCCAGTTCGACCGGGTACGGGTTGACCCCCGAGGTCGAGAACACCACCAGCACGTCGTCCGGGCCCGGCGCGCGCTCGGCCAGCACCTCTTCGGCCAGCCCGGAGCGGCGCTCGGTCTTGGTGCTGTGCTGCGCGCCGTGCAGCGGCAGCAGTTCGGGGTGGTAGACCGGGTACACGCAGGCGAGCCCGCCCGCCCGGTAGAAGGTCTCGGCGACCGCGGCCAGTGAATGCCCGGCCCCGGCGGTGAACACCAGGGCGTCCGCCCGGATGACCCCGAGGATCAGCTCGGCCGATTTCCGGATCTGCTCGGCGTTACCCCGTTCGGCCTCAGCGAGCCGTTCGGCGACGTCCGCACAACGTTCGGTGGTGCTCACCACATCCGCCCTTCCGTCTGGAGATCAGCGACGAATGTATCGCGTGGACCAATGGCCGAAGTGGAATACATCGGGTCATGATCGAGGTTGACCCGATCACTGCGGCCGGGGTTTCGGAGACTGGAGGGTCCAGGGTGAGCGAGGCTGATCCCGCGGTGCGGACTTGGCGAGTACGCGGCCGGGTGAAAGGCGTGGTGCTGGTCCTGCACGGCGGCGCGGAGCACAGTCATGCCCGCGTCGCGCCGTGGCGGCTGGCGTACCAGCGGATGGTGCCGCTGGCGAGGGACGTCCATCGGGCGGGCCGGGCGCACGGGGTCGAGGTGAGGCTCCTGCGCAACCGGATCTACGGCTGGAACGACCACGGCACCGACGCGCTCGCCGACGCGCGCTGGGCACTGGAACGCGTCCGCGATGACCATCCGGGGGTTCCGGTGATCCTCGTCGGCCATTCGATGGGCGGGCGGGTCGCCCTGCGCGTCGCCGACGATCCGGCCGTCATCGGCGTCTGCGCGCTGGCACCGTGGACACCACCGGGTGAACCCATCGGCGCCGTCGGCGGCCGTGCCGTGCTCATCGCGCACGGGACCAAGGACCGGATGACCGATCCGGTGGCATCACACGCTTTCGCGGAACGCGCCGAAAAGGTGACGTCTCGATCCGCGCGGTTTGAAATAGGCGGCGAAGGGCACGCGATGCTACGAAGGTCTCGCGTCTGGAACCGTCTCGTACGCGCTTTCACACTCGAGCTGATCGAAGCCGGGGGAACTGACGAAACGCTGAGCGGCGCCTGGGGGCGGCCGAGCTCGGAACGGCTGCGGATCCCGGTCTAGACCGGGCGGGAGGGAGTACTCATGTCCACGTCGAGCGTCGATCGGACGGCCGGTTCGTCCGGCCTGCCCATCCCTGACGAAAACCGGTGGCCCGGACTGGCCACCCCGCCGCATTCCCCGTTCCGGGCGCGGATCGCCGAGCAGTTGTTCCGGCAGGCGGTGCGCCCGCTGAACGTCCGCGTGTGCATGCCCGACGGCTCGCAGCTCGGCGCCGGCGGGCCGGACGCGCCCGAGATGCGGCTCAACCGCCCCGCCGCCTTCTTCCACCGCCTCGGCGTGGACGCGAAGATCGGCTTCGGTGAGGCCTACATGGTCGGCGACTGGACGAGCGACGCGCTCGCCGAGGTGCTGACCCCGTTCGCGGAGCGGATGGCGACGCTCATCCCGCCGCTGCTGCAACGGTTCCGCCGCTTCGTCGACCGCGGCCACCCGGCAGGCGAGGAGAACACCGTCGAGGGTGCGCGGGCGAACATCCATCGCCACTACGACCTGTCCAACGACCTGTTCGGCGCGTTCCTGGACCCGTCGATGATGTACTCGTCGGCGTTGTTCGGCCCGGACGACGACCTCACCGCCGCCCAGCACCGCAAGATCGACAGCGTCCTCGACTACGCCGGGGTCCGCCAAGGCAGCACCGTGCTCGAGATCGGCACCGGCTGGGGCGAACTCTCGATCCGCGCCGCCGCGCGCGGGGCCACGGTCACCTCGCTGACCATTTCCGAGGAGCAGGCGAAGCTGGCGACCGAGCGCATCGCGGCGGCGGGCTTCGCCGACCGCGTCGATGTCCGGCTGTGCGACTACCGCGACTCGACCGGCGAGTACGACGCCGTGGTCAGCGTCGAGATGATCGAAGCGGTCGGGGAAGCGTACTGGCCGACGTTCTTCGAGACCATCGGGAAGCGGCTGAAGCCGGGCGGAAGGCTGGGGCTCCAGGCCATCACCATGGACCACGAACGCATGCTCGCCGCGGCCCGGTCCTACACCTGGGTGCACAAGTACATCTTCCCCGGTGGGCTCATCCCGTCCACGACGTCGGTCGAGCAGGGCATGCTGGCGCACACCAGGCTGAAACTGGAGGGAGTACGCGAGTTCGGCCAGGACTACGCCCGCACGTTGCGGCTGTGGCGGGAGAATTTCACCCAGCGGTGGGACGAAATCACCGAACTGGGCTTCGACGACGTCTTCAAGCGGATGTGGGAGTTCTACCTGGCGTACTCCGAAGCGGGGTTCCGTTCGGGGTATCTCAAGGTCCACCAGTTCGGATTCGCCGAAAACGGACGGTGAGCTCCACCCAACCGATGCGGGGTGCCGGACGTCCTTCACCTAGGGTCTGCGGTTGACTGGGCCCTACACGCGAGACCGGGACGGGTGATTCGGCATGACGTATGGAGGCGACGACCGAGGGCGACGGATGCCGCCGCCGCAACGGCCGCCGTCCGGCCGCCCCCGGCGGCATCAGCCCGCGCAGATGATGCCGCTGCCGGGCCGGGGGAGCAGCCCGTACGACGAGCGGACGAGGCCCATGGGACACGGCGGCCAGGAACGGCCCGCCGGTCCGCCACCACGCCGTCCAGGCCCGCCGCAGCCCCCTCCTGGCCGCCCGGCCGACGACGGTGCGCGGCCGCCGCGGCGACGTAAGCGCTGGGGCTTCGGCAAGGTGCTGCTCACCCTGCTGACCGTGTTCGTGGTGTTCCTCGCCGGCGTGTGGGTGTACCTGGAGTTCTCCATCAACCGCGTCGACGCGCTGGCCGACTACTCCGGTCGCCCCGTCGCGGCCGAAGGCACCAACTGGCTGATCGTGGGCTCCGACAGCCGCGACGGGCTGACCCCCGAAGAGCAGGAGAAGCTGGTCACCGGGGACAGCAAGGCCGCAGGCGGCGGCAAGCGCACCGACACCATCATGATCGCGCACGTCCCTGACAACAGCACCAAACCGACGCTGCTGAGCCTTCCGCGCGACTCGCAGGTGACCATCCCGGGGCACGGCAAGAACAAGATCAACGCGGCGTTCTCGATCGGCGGCCCGACGCTGCTCGCGCAGACCGTCGAGGGCGCCACGGGCCTGCGCATCGACCACTACGCCGAGATCGGCTTCGGTGGCTTCGCGAAGATCGTCGACGCGATCGGCGGGGTCCACATGTGCGTCGAGAAGCCGATGGAGGACACCCTCACCAAGATCAAGATCCCCGCGGGCTGCCAGGACCTCCAGGGTCCGCAGGCGCTCGGGTTCGTCCGCATGCGGCACAGCGAGGCCACCCCGCGTTCGGACCTCGACCGCGTGGCCAACCAGCGGAAGTTCATCGGCGCGATGGTCAGCGAGATCGGCAGCCCCGGCACATTGCTGAACCCGTTCTCGCTTTTCCCGCTGCTGTCGACGGCGCCGGACGCGCTGACGATGGATTCGGGCGACCACGTGCACAACCTGGTGGGGCTGGCGCTGGCGATGCGCGGGATCTCCTCGGGCGGTGTCGTCACCACGACGGTGCCGGTGACCAGCGGTTCGGCGGAGAACTGGGACAAGACGAAGTCGAAGCTGCTGTTCGACGCGTTGAAGAACGACACGGTGATCCCGGACAGCGCGATTTTGACCTGATCGTCGGCCTGGTGAGTGGTAAGGACGGTTCTAACCGTCCTTACCACTCACGAGGAGCCTGATGGAAGCGCCCGCCGAAACCCTCGCCGACGACGGCGTCACGCTGCGCCGCTGGAAGCCGGAGCAGCTCGAAACCCTCGCCGCCGTCGCGGGCGACTCCGCCGGGCATCTCGGCGCCTGGATGATCTGGGCCACCTACGGTTACGGCCGTCGTGAAGCCGCCGACTTCCTGGAGCGGACCGCGGCGAACTGGGCCGACGGCAAGACCTACGACTTCGCGATCCTCAGCGGGGAAGACCTCGTCGGCGGCGCGGGCATGATCACGCATCCGGACCGGATCGAGATCGGCTACTGGCTCGGCAGGCACCACACCGGTCGCGATTTCGCGACCAGGGCCGCGAAGCTCTTGGCCGACGAGGCTTTCCGGCTCGGCGCGCCGGAGGTCGAGATCCGGCACGACGAGAAGAACCTCGCGAGCGGTGCCGTGCCCGCGCGGCTGGGCTTCACGATGACCGGCGACGAGGCCGCCGAACCGCCGCTCGCCCCCGCCTGCGCGGGCGTCAACCGGATCTGGCGGCTCAAGCGTCCTTAGTCTTGCGCTCGCGCAAGGCCGCGAGCGCCTTGTCGGCGTGCACGGTGAACTTCAGCTCGCTCTTGATCACTTCGAGCACCTTGCGGTCGGTGTCGATGACGAAGGTGTGCCGTTTGGCGTGCAGCGGGCTGAATTTGCGCCATACGCCGAACTGTTTCGCCACCACACCGTCCACATCGGACAGCAAGGGGTAGTCGAAGCCGTGTTTGGCCGAGAACTCCTGCTGTTTGGCGACGGCGTCCGGGCTGATGCCGACGCGGTGCGCGCCCACTTCGGCGAATTCGGCGGCCAGGTCGCGGAAGTGACAGCTTTCCGCGGTGCAGCCGCTGGTCATCGCGGCGGGGTAGAAGAACAGCACGACCGGGCCGGACGAGAGGAAGTCCGACAGCGTGCGCTCCTCGCCCTTGTCGTCGGGCAGAGTGAAGTCCGGGGCGATGTCACCTTGGTCCATGGACCGATCCTGTCACGTCAGGGGGCGTGCCGTTCGATCAGCTCGTCGACCTCGTCCCCGGTCGCGGAATCCGCCACGAACGAACCACGCGCCGCGAGCACGCCGTACCGCCGCAGCCGTTCGGCCTGTTCGGGACTCCGGACGCCCTCCGCGCCGATGCGCAGGTTCAGCTCCTTGGCCCTGGCGACCAGCTGGCACAGGTGGCGGACGTCGGCCTCGTCCTCGCCGTCGGCCAGCGCGTCGACGACCGCGCCGGACAGGATCACGTGGCGGACCGGCAGCCCGTGGCGCGGGATCAGCTCCAGATCGTCCGAACCGGAGATGGTCAGCACCAGCTGGGCGCCCAGATCGGCCAGCACGGCGAAGGAGTCCAGCACCTCGCCGCTCGAGTCGAGCACGGACTCGCGGTCCGTGCACAGCCGCAGCGCCTGGGCGGGCAGGTTGTGCCGGTCGAGCTGTTCCTTGACCAACAGGACCAGATCGGGCTCGATGGCCAGCCGGTTCGGCAGCCGCACGCAGACGTCGGGAGCGGCCTCGCCGAACCTGTTCCGCCATCTCGCGGTGGCGGCGAGCGATTCGGCCAGCAGCCACCGGCCGAGCGGGATGGTCATCCCGGTGATCTGCGCGAGCGGATAGAAATCGTCCGAGTCCAGTTCACCCTTCTCCGGGTGGCTCCAGCGCAATCCGGCGTTGACCGCGGCCAGCTGGTCGGGATTCGCGAGCTTCACCGTCGGCTGGTAGATCAGCGAGAACTCACCGTTCTCCAGCGCGCCCGCGATGACCGCGCCGAGCTGGTAGCGGCCCCGGTCACGCGCGTCGAGTTCCGGATCGAACAGCATCCACTGCGCCTTGCCCGCCTCCTTGGCGCGGTGCAGGGCGATTTCCGCGGCGCGAAGCAGGTCTTCGGGGCCGCCGTCGGCGACCGGGCGGACGACGATGCCCGCGCTCGCGCTGACCCCGATACCGTGCCCGCCGAGGTAGATCGGCTCGACCAGCTCCTCCAAGGCCTGCTCGACCAGCGTGATCACCTCGGGCGGGGTGAAGTCGCCGCGCAGCAGGACGGCGAACCCGTCGCCGGACAGCCGGGCGACCGAACCGTTGTGCCTGCCGGTGAAGACGGACGTGAGCTTCTTCGCGACCCCGCGCAGCACCTGATCGCCCACGCCGGCCCCGAGACCGTCGTTGATCACCTTGAAGCCGTCGACGTCGAGATAAACGAGTGCGACCTGCTCGCCGCCGGACCCGGCCAGCGCGGTTTCGAGGGCGTTGTCGAACGCGGTGGCGTTGGGCAGGCCGGTCAGCGCGTCGTGCACGTTCTGGTGCAGCAGCCGTTCCTGCAGCAGGTGGATCTCGTTGGCGTCGGAGACCATCAGCACCGGATAGGTCGAACCGGGCCGGTCACCCGGGAGATCGGTGAGAGTCACGTCGACCCAGAGCGAGCCTTCCTCGCTGTGATCCAGCAGCAGGCGTTCCTGCTGTGTCGGCTGGCCGTGCGTCATGAGCTGCGCGAGCGCGTTCCGCAGGCGGGCGACGTCGTGTTCGGCGGAGCCGAGATCGGGGATCTCCCGCCCGCGCAGCGCGGAGGGGCGGCAGCCGAGGAGACGGCCGAGCGCGGCGTTCGCCTCCACGATGGTGCCGTTGGCGTCCGCGAGGGCGATCCCGATGGGAGAGGCGGAATAGAGCTTGGAGAAGCGCAACACGGCGGGCTGATGGTCGGGCTCGGCCAAGACGGCGTCCTGGGCGACACCGAGCAGCAGCTGTTCGAGTTGCTCCTTGGGAAGCGATACTCCTTTAGTGTCAGCGAGCGTCTCGGCCCATCTCCGAGCGACGTCCACCAACCCTGGCGCGGAACCAGGTTCGGGCACACTTCACCTCTTCATGCTCGGTTGATGGCCAGCTCAGACCGGGTGTCCGAGCCCACGGACCCACACTAGGTATGGGCCGACCGGGTGTAGTGCCACGGCATCATGCGCGATCCGGGGTGTCTACCGGCTGAAAGGGTGATCGCTGCTACACGAGTGGTGACCGGAAGTTACCAAGAGTACTCGTTCGTGGTTGACCGATTGGTCCGGCTTCAGCGGGGTGTCAGGCGGATCGGCAGTCCGTCCGCCGGTACGGGCAGCGAGACGTAGTCCCAGCGTGCGGTGTAGTTCTCCGGTACCGACCACCGATACGCCCGCAGCATCTCGTGCAGCAGCGCCTTCACCTCGAATGTCCCGAAATGCAGGCCGATGCACTTGTGCGCCCCGCCGCCGAACGGCATCCACGCGTAGCGATGCGACTTGTCCTCGCGGCGGTCCTCGCCGAAGCGGTCCGGGTCGAACCGCATGGGGTCGGTCCAGTGCTCCGGCGAGAAGTGGTTGACGGTGGGGGAAATCCCGACGAGTGTCCCTTCGGGAATGAAATGCCCGAGAACCTCGGTGTCCTTCACGGTCTTCCTGGTCAGGGAAGGAACCGGGGCCACCAGCCGCAGGGCTTCCTTGATCACCAGATCCAGCGTCGTCAGGGTCTCCAGCGCCTCGATGTCCGGCACGTCGCCGCCGAGCGCGAGCGATTCCCGGCGCGCGCGTTCCTGCCACTCGGGATTCTTGGCGAGGTGGTAGACGGCGGCGGCGCTGGTGATCGTCGAGGTGTCGTGCGCGGCCATCATCAGGAAGATCATGTGGTTGACGACGTCGGAGTCGGTGAAGCGGTCACCGTCTTCGGTGGTGGCGTGGCACAACGCGGTGAAGAGGTCGTCGCCGTCGCCGGCCCGTTTCGCCGGCAGGTTCGCCGAAAAGTAGCGTTCGAGGACTTTGCGGCCGTGCAAACCCGCCGCCCAGCGGCCGCCGGGAACGGGGAACCGCACGATGGCCGTGCCCGCGCGCACGGAGTTCACGAACGCGCGGTTGATCGCGGCCGCGTCGTCGCCGGAACTCATGCCCATGAACACGCGCGTCGCGACGTCGAGCGTGAGCTGCTTGAGGTACCAGTAGATCCGCGGGTTCTGCCGGTCGGCCCACGCGGCGACGCCCTTACGCAGGGCCGGTCCCATCTGGTCGACGTAACCGGTGAGCCGTTGCCGGGTGAACGCCGCCTGCATGATCCGCCGGTGCAGATGGTGCTCGCCGAAGTCGAGCAGCATCAGACCGCGGTCGAAGAACTGCTCGATGAAGAACTTCCAGCCCTCCTGGGAGAAGGCCTTGTCCTTGTTCACCAACGCGATCTGGGTGGCCTCCGGGCCGGTGAGCGCGACGATGCGGCGCCCGAACGCGCCCATCCACGACACCGGTCCGTAGGTCTCGTAGCGTTTGAGACCGAACTCGATGCCGAAGCGCATGAAGTCCAGGGCATGCCCGATGACCGGCGGGCCTTCGTCGCCGAGGACGGGTTTGAGGCCCGGCGGGGCGGGCGCGAGCTCGCGGACCGGCCAGGTCGCGCCGAGCCAGCGCTGGTCGACCGAACGCGGGAGGGGGATCGAGGTAAGCGGCGGGACCCGCTCGCGCAGTGCCCCGGTGACCTTTTCGACGGCGTTCGCCATGGCGACCATCTCCCCGCTGAGATCGGTTACCGTTCCACCATCGCACCCTTATTGACGTCCTGACAATACCCCGGTGGAAGTTCCGTGAAGGCCTCCTTCACTACCTTGAGGGTAGGGAAGGAGGCCTTCACGGACCGGTCAGGCCAGTTCGGAGCGGACCACGCGGGCGGCCGCGACCAGGTTCCGCAGGGCCGGTTCGACCTCGGCGTACCCGCGGGTCTTCAGACCGCAGTCCGGGTTGACCCAGATCCGCTCGGCGGGCACGGCGCCGACGGCGGTCCGCAGCAGCCCGCTGACCTCGTCGACCGCGGGGACGCGCGGCGAATGGATGTCGTAGACGCCAGGCCCGACGCCGCGGCCGAAGCCCGCCGCGGCGAGGTCGGTGACGACCTCCATCTTCGACCGCGCGGCCTCGATGCTGGTGACGTCGGCGTCGAGCGCGTCGATCGCCTCGACCACCTCACCGAACTCCGAGTAGCACATGTGCGTGTGGATCTGAGTGGCGTCGTCGATTCCGGAAGTCGCCAGCCGGAACGACGAAACCGCCCACGCGAAGTACGCCTCGTGCGCCGTCGCGCGCAGGGGGAGCAGCTCCCGCAGCGCCGGCTCGTCCACCTGGATGACGCGGATGCCCGCCTCCTGCAGGTCGTGCACCTCATCGCGGATGGCCAGCGCCACCTGACGGGCGGTCTCGCCCAGCGGCTGATCGTCGCGGACGAACGACCACGCCAGGATCGTCACGGGTCCGGTCAGCATGCCTTTGACGGGTTTGCCGGTCAGGCCCTGCGCGTAGCGCGCCCACTCGACGGTCATCGGCTCCGGCCGGGAGACGTCGCCGTACAGGATCGGCGGCCGGACGCAGCGCGAACCGTAGGACTGTACCCAGCCGAAGTCGGTGGCCGCGAACCCGGCCAGCCGCTCGGCGAAGTACTGCACCATGTCGTTGCGCTCGGGTTCGCCGTGCACCAGCACGTCCAGGCCGAGGTCCTCCTGCAGCCGGACGACGCGCTCGATCTCCGCCTTCATCGCGGCTTCGTAGCCCGCGTCGTCCAGCGAACCCGCCTTGTGCGCGGCCCGCGCCTTGCGGACGTCGGTGGTCTGCGGGAACGAGCCGATCGTCGTGCTCGGCAACGGCGGCAGCTTCAGCGCGGCCTGCTGAGCCGCCGCGCGCCGGGCGTAGGGGGAGCGGACGGTGTCCTCCGGCCGCAGTGCCTCCAGCCGGGCGCGGACCCCGCTGTCGGCCAGGTCGGCCGCCGTCGCGCGATCCGTGGCCGCGGCACGGGCGGCGGAGAGGTCGACGCCCTCTTCCTTCAGCGCGCGCCCGAGCAAGACGACCTCGTCGACCTTCTGCCTGGCGAAGGCGAGCCAGCCTTTCAGACGCGGGTGCAGTCCGTCCTCCCGCTCGACGTCGTAGGGCACGTGAAGCAATGAGCAGGACGTCGACACGCTGACCGCTTTCGCGATACCCAGCAGCATCGCCGCTCGGCTGAGCGCGCGGGTCGGATCCGTGCGCCAGACGTTGCGCCCGTCCACGACACCGGCCAGCACTTCCTTGTCCCGCAAGGCGGGTTCGGCGGCGACGGCGTCCACAAAGGACTCATCGGTGACGAGGTCGACCGCGATGGCGTCGATCGGAGAGCGCGCGAGCACCCCCAAGCCGCGGCCGAGACCGCCGAAGTACCCGGCGACCAGGATCTTGGGCCGCGCGGGCTCCTTCGCGAGCCGGTGGTAGGCGCGGATGAGTGCGTTGAGCTCCCTCTCGGTGCGGTCCGCGGCGAAGGCGGGTTCGTCGAACTGAACCCACTCGACGCCTTCGTCGTGCAGACGGCGCAGCAGCTCGGCGTAGCCGTCGAGGAGGTTGTCGAGCAGGTCCAGCGGTCGGAAGTCCTCCGGAGCGGTCTCGGCCGGCTTCGCGAGCAGCAGGAACGTCACCGGGCCCACCAGCACCGGCCGGGTCTCGACACCGACCGCACGGGCTTCGCGGTATTCGTCGAGCGGTTTGGTGCCGGTGAGCGAGAACGTCGTATCCGGGCCGAGTTCGGGGACGAGGTAGTGGTAGTTCGTGTCGAACCACTTCGTCATCTCCATCGCCGGCGCGTCCTGCACCCCGCGTGCGGCGGCGAAGTAGGTGTCGAGCGGCGAGAGACCGAGCGTCGTGAAGCGCTCCGGCAGCGCTCCGAACAGCTCGGTGGTGTCGAGCACCTGGTCATAGTGGGAGAAGGTGTTGGAGGGGACGGATTTCAGTCCCGCGTCCTTGAGTTCCCGCCAGGTCCTGGTGCGCAGCGCGCGGCCGATGCCCAGTAGTTCGGCCTCGTCGATTTTGCCCGCCCAGTAGCGTTCGAGTGAACGCTTGAGTTCCCTGTCCGGTCCGATCCGGGGGTAGCCCAGCACTGTCGTGCCGATTTCGGTCACAGCTCTCTCCTCGCGAGCTTGTCGTGAGAGCCCGGAGCGCGCAGGAGTGACCGCCGTTCGGTCGTGCCCATCCCACGAGGCCCGGACTCACGCACGCCGTCGGCGCGCGTACCACGGGCAGGTCTTCGGACTCGTGGGCGACTCGCTCGTTCCTACCGGCCGTCGCTTCCCGGGGCGCCATGTCCCAGTGCTTTACCGTGTCTCGCACGGTGACGGCTTTCGTTCCCACATACCGCTGCGGGGCAGTCCCGGATTCGCACCGGGTTCCCTGTTACCTCGACCGGCCGGGGAGGCCGGGCGAACCAGTAGCACTTCGGAGCGTACCGCGAAGTGGAAGTACATGAAGGCCCCCTTCCTGTACCTAGGCGCAAGGAAGGGTGTCGCTGATGAAGCAGTTCCTGCCGTGGGAGTACGNCCTTCCTGTACCTAGGCGCAAGGAAGGGGGCCTTCATGTACTACGGACGGGGGGTCAGTCCCAGTCGAGGGCACCACCGGACTGGTACTCGATGACGCGGGTCTCGAAGAAGTTCTTCTCCTTCTTGAGGTCCATCGCCTCCGACATCCACGGGAACGGGTTCTCGGTCTCGCCGAAGATCGGCGCGAGGCCGATCTGCTGCGCTCGCCGGTCGGTGATGAAGTGCATGTACTGCTCGATCAGCTCGGCCGAGAGTCCGAGCATGCCGCGCGGCATGGTGTCGCGGGCGTAGGCGACCTCGAGTTCGCACGCCTCGGTCAGCATGGTGCGGACCTCGGCCTGGAACTCCTCGGTCCACAGGTGCGGGTTCTCGATCTTGATCTGGTTGATGCAGTCGATGCCGAAGTTCAGGTGGATCGACTCGTCGCGCAGGATGTACTGGTACTGCTCGGCGATGCCGACCATCTTGTTCCGGCGGCCGAGCGACAGGATCTGCGCGAAGCCGGTGTAGAACCACATGCCCTCGAAGATCACGTAGAACGCGACGAGGTCACGCAGGAAGGCCTGGTCGGCCTCCGGCGTCCCGGTCTCGAAGTCCGGGTTCTCCAGGTTCTGCGTGTACTTCAGCGCCCACGCGTCCTTGTCCGAGATGGACGGGACCTCGCGGTACATGTTGAACAGCTCGCCCTCGACCAGGCCGAGGCTCTCGCAGATGTACTGGAAGGTGTGCGTGTGCACGGCCTCCTCGAACGCCTGGCGCAGCAGGTACTGGCGGCATTCGGGGTTGGTGATCTGCCGGTACACCGCGAGCACGATGTTGTTGGCCACCAGCGATTCCGCGGTGGCGAAGAAGCCGAGGTTGCGCTTGAGCATGGTGCGCTCGTCCTCGGTGAGGCCGTCGGGCGACTTCCACAGCGCGATGTCGGCCTGCATGGCGACCTCGGTCGGCATCCAGTGGTTGTTGCAGCCGGCGAGGTACTTCTCCCACGCCCAGGTGTACTTCATCGGCAGCAGCTGGTTGACGTCGGCGCGGGCGTTGATCATCCGCTTGTCGTCGACGTTGATGCGGGCGGCGCCGACTTCGATCTCACCGAGGCCCGTGGCGTCGGTGGAGGCGTCAAAGGTGGTCATGAAGGGCACACTCCAAGAGGCGTCGTGAGTGGTAAGGACGGTTCTAACCGCCCTTACCACTCACGAGGATGTCGTTACTGGCAGGCTTCGCAGTCGGGGTCGTCGATCCGGCAGGCGGCGCCGTCGGCGGCGACGAAGTCGACGTCCGAGACCTTCGGCATCTCCTTCGGCTCCGGCTTGGCGGCCGGTGCGGGCGCGGTGACCGGCACGGCCGGGACCGCGGCGGAAGCCGACGGGGCGGGCGAAGCGGCGGGAGCCGGGGCCGGAGCGGCGGGCTTCGGCGAAGCGGGTGCGGCGGGGGCCGGGGTGGCCGAGACCGCGTTCAGCTTGCCGTCGGTGCCGCGCAGGGTGCTCTTCTCCACGTGCGTCGCGGACCGCGCCCGCAGGTAATACGTGGTCTTGAGGCCCTTGTGCCAGGCGTAGCGGTACAGCTCGTCGAGCTTGCGGCCGCTGGGCGCCGCGATGTACAGGTTCAGCGACTGAGCCTGGTCGATCCACTTCTGGCGCCGCGAACCGGCGTCCACCAGCCACTTCGACTCGATCTCGAACGCGGTCGCGTACAGCGCCTTCAGGTCGTCCGGCACGCGGTCGATCTGGCCGAGGCTGCCGTCGAAGTACTTCAGGTCCGACACCATGACCTCGTCCCACAGCCCGCGCTCCTTGAGCGAGCGGACCAGGTGCGGGTTCACCACGGTGAAGTCACCGGACATGTTCGACTTGACGAACAGGTTCTGGAACAGCGGCTCGATCGACTGCCCGACCCCGCAGATGTTGGAGATCGTCGCGGTCGGCGCGATCGCCATCACGTTGGAGTTGCGCATGCCGACGGTCTTGACCCGCTCGCGCAGCGGCGCCCAGTCCAAAGTGGACGAGGTGTCGACGTCGAGCGCGTCGCCCTGCCGCGCGTCGATCAGCAGCTGCATCGAGTCGATCGGCAGGATTCCCTTGCTCCACAAGGAACCCTCGAACGTCTGGTACTGGCCGCGCTCCTCGGCGAGGTCGGTCGAGGCCGAGATCGCGTAGTAGCTGATGTGCTCCATGCTGGTGTCCGCGAACTGGACGGCCTCGTCCGAGGACAGCGGGACACCGATCTCGAACAGCGCGTCCTGGAAGCCCATCAGGCCCAGCCCGATCGGGCGGTGACGCAGGTTGGAGCGGCGCGCCTCCGGGATCGTGTAGAAGTTGATGTCGATCACGTTGTCGAGCATGCGGACCGCGGTGCGCACGGTCTTCTCGAGGCGCTTGGTGTCCAAGCCCTCGGGGGTGACGTGCTTGAGCAGGTTCACCGAGCCGAGGTTGCAGACCGCGACCTCGTCGGTGGTGGTGTTCAGGGTGATCTCGGTGCACAGGTTGGACGAGTGCACGACACCCACGTGCTGCTGCGGCGAACGCAGGTTGCACGGGTCCTTGAAGGTGATCCACGGGTGGCCGGTCTCGAACAGCATGGTCAGCATGCGGCGCCACAGGTCGACCGCGCGGACCTTGCGGAACACCTTCAGCTCGCCACGCTCGGCGGCGGCCTCGTACTCGCGGTAGCGCTCGGCGAACGCGTTGCCGTAGAGGTCGTGCAGGTCCGGGGTCTCGTTCGGCGAGAACAGCGTCCACTGCGCGTCGGCCTCGACGCGGCGCAGGAACTCGTCCGGCACCCAGTTCGCGGTGTTCATGTCGTGCGTGCGGCGACGGTCGTCACCGGTGTTCTTGCGCAGGTCGAGGAATTCCTCGATGTCCACGTGCCAGGTCTCGAGGTACGCGCAGGCCGCGCCCTTGCGCTTGCCACCCTGGTTCACCGCGACCGCGGTGTCGTTGGCGATCTTGAGGAACGGCACGACACCCTGCGACTGGCCGTTGGTGCCCTTGATGTGCGCGCCGAGGCCGCGGACCGGGGTCCAGTCGTTGCCGAGACCGCCCGAGTACTTCGCCAGCAGCGCGTTGTTCTTGTACGCCTGGAAGATCGAGTCCAGGTCGTCGTCCACAGTGGTCAGGAAGCAGGACGACAGCTGCGGGCGCGTGGTGCCCGAGTTGAACAGCGTCGGGGTGGACGCCATGAAGTGGAACGTCGAAAGCAGCTCGTAGAACTCGATGGCACGAGCCTCACGGTCGTCCTCGCGGATCGCCAGACCCATCGCGACTCGCATGAAGAACGCCTGCGGCAGCTCGAAGCGGACGCCGTCGTGGTGCTGGAAGTACCGGTCGTACAGGGTCTGGAGGCCGAGGAAGCCGAAGTCGAGATCACGCTCGGCGCGGATGGCCGCGGTGATCTTGTCCAGGTCGAAGGTCTGCAGCTCGGGGTTGACCAGCTCCAGCTCGATGGCGCGCTTGAGGTAGTCCCGGAAGTACTGCGGGTACCTCGCGGTCATCTCGTCTTGGCTGGCCTGCTGCGGCACTCCCGCGAGGTAGCTGAGCGCCTCGCCGCGGAGCTTGTCCGCGAGCAGCCGGGCACTGACGTAGGAGTAGTTGGGCTCCTGCTCGACGAGCACGCGCGCGGCCATGATCTGGGCGAGGGCGAGTTCGTCGGCGCTGATGCCGTCGTAGAGGTTGCGCTTGGCCTCGGCCAGGACCGGCTCGGCCGAAACGTCCTCGAGGCCGGCGACGGCCTCGCCGACCACGTGCGAGACGCGGGCCCAGTCGAGCGGGCGAAGCGAGCCGTCGGCGGCCTTGACGCTGATGGCGACGTCGGATGACGCGGGCTTCTCGGCCTCACGGGCCTTCGCGCGCTCTTCGCGGTACAGGACGTACGCGCGGGCGACCTTGTGGTGCTCGCCGCGCATCAGTGCGAGCTCGACGATGTCCTGGATCTGCTCGATGTGCAGCGCGGTCTCAGGACCGGCGTGGCGGAGCAGGGTGGTCTCGATCTGCTCGGTCAGTTCCTTGACCAGGTGGTGGATCCGCGACGAGGCGGCCGCGTCACCGCCCTCGACGGCGAGGAAGGCCTTGGTCACGGCGACCGAGATCTTGTTCGCGTCGAAGGGGGACACGCTGCCGTCCCGCCGGATGACTCGCACGGTCGCGGGCGTGGTGTCCGAGGACGAAGGTGGCCGCTGACCGATTTCCACTGACATGCGTAGTCTCCAAAGGGCGCGTTGAAGCACCGCAAGGCCGCACAAGGCCGTGCGCTGCACGTTCACAAAGCTGTCCGGCAACCGCTCCCGAGCGGTCTCCCCGTCGCTGGGCGGTACCGGTTCCCAGAGACTACATGTAGGGGTCGGAGGCTGCACGTGCCCCAATGGGTGGCGTGTCGTCGGCTCACCCTGGCGGGTTAGACGATCACGCTGTGCGGCTGGTCAGCCGCCGAAGACGATCTTGAAGTCGCGCAGGCAGGCGCTCAGCGCGGGCCGCTGACCGGCAAGGAAGCCGAGCGGGCCGGACTCGTTGATCCGCCAATCCGCGGCCGCGGGACGCGGGTTCGCCGTCGCTCGGACGGGGCTTCTTTTGAGACGGCCGTCCAGCATTTGGACGACGTCGAAGGCCGCGGGCATCCGCACCGGGAGGCCCGGGCGGGCGGTGAAGGCCGCCGTCGCGATCCAGTCTTCGTGGGTGGCCGCCGAGGCGGTGAAGGTCCGCCCATGGGCGAAGTCGAGCGCGGCGAGATCCTTGGGGATGCCCCACAGCGCGCGTCCGCCGGCGAGGGAGACCTCGCTGTCGACCCAGATGTCGGTGATGGAGCTGGAGAGGCGTTCGCCGCGGACCGCGACGGTCGCCAGCAGCTCGTGGTACTGAAGCTGCCCGGGCTCCTGGTAGTCGATCCACGCGGTGAACACCTGGGCGCGGACGCCCAGCGTGATCGGCTCGGCGCCGCCGGGCAGTTCGGGCAGTTCGCTCACTGGGACACGCCAGATCGACAGATACGCCTGCCCCGCCAGGTTCCAAGGCTCGGGGGGATAGGCGTTCACGAGTTCCGCCACGGCAGGTAGGCGGGCTGGTCGGTGTCTACACGCATGGAGAACTCCGGTGGTCGTTTCTGCAGGAAGGACACGACGCCTTCGACGGCGTCCGGACTGGAGCCCAGGCCGCCGATCAGCTTGGAGTCCAGTTCGTGCACGGGGAACGGCGATTCCGCGCTGGCCATGCGGTACAACAGCTGCCGGGTCACCGCGACCGACACCGGCGACGTGGTCGTGGCGATCTCGAGAGCCAGTTCGCGTGCCTTGCCGAGCACTTCCTCGGGCTCATGAACACTGTGGACCAGCCCGGCGGTTTTCGCTTCCTCGGCGCCGAAGACGCGGCCGCTGATCATCCAGTCGAGTGCCGTGCCCATCCCGACGAGCCGCGGGAGGAACCACGCGGACGCGCCTTCGGGGTAGATCCCGCGGCGGACGAAGACGAAACCGAACCGGGAATCCGTGGACGCCAGCCGGTAGTCGCACGACAGCGTGATCGTGACGCCGCCGCCGACGGCCGCGCCCCGCAGGGCCGCGATCACCGGCTTGTTCATCGTGAAGATCCGCTTCGAGCAGCGGCCCGCCGGTTCCTGCCACGCCGCGTCCGGCCCGGTCTCCGGATCGAAGTCGAAACCGCCCTGCGTGAGATCGGCGCCCACCGAGAAATCCTTGCCGTTGCCGGTCAGGATCACCACCCGGACCTCTTCGTCGCGGTCGGCCCGGTCCATCGCGTCGCCGAGTTCGTCGGCCATGCGAATGGTGTAGCCGTTGCGGGCTTCGGGCCGGTTGAGCGTGACCGTCGCGATGCGGTCTTCGACCTCGTAGGTGATTTCGGCGTACGCGCTCATGACGTGAAAGTAAGGCTACGTTGACAAGGTGTCAATAAGGCTCATTCGACGTCGTCCAGATGGTCCGCGTAGTACTCGACCGCTCGCCGGTACCGCTGGACGCCGTCGTCCGCGCTGGTCGCCGCGAGCACCTTCAACAAGGTTCCCGCCGCCTCGCGCGCCTCGCCGACGTTGTAGAGCGTCATCGCGAGGAACGTCCTCAGCGTCGCGTCGTCCGGGAACTCGCCGAGGCCGCGCCGCAAGGTCGCGAGCGACTCGTCGTACCGGCCGAGGACGCGATAGGTGCTGCCGAGCCCGACGAACACGCCGTGTCTGTCCTCTGTGGACAGACCGTCGCCCGCGAGCGCCTCTTCGTAGAACGGGGCCGCTTCGGCCTCCAGTCCGGCGGAATCGTGGGCCCAGGCCGTCTGGTAGGCGATCACGGCGTCCCGCGGGTGCCGCCCGGCCAGCTCGATCAGCCGCAGGCGCGCCTCGTCGGTGCCTTGCTCCCGCAGCCGGGTCGCTTCGTGTGCCTCGTTCACGCGGCGGCGCCGTCGAAAGGCGGATAGGTCTCGCCGCCGACCCGCTCGGCCACCAAGATGTACTCGGCCAGCGCGTCGCGCGATCGCGTCAGCTTGGCCAGCTGCTCGTCCAGGCGTCCGAGCCGCTCGCGCATCGCGGCCAGCAACTCGGGGCAGCCGATCAGCTCGGGTTCCTCGCCGATCGCGCAGGGGAGCAGGTACGCGATGTCTTCGGACGACAGGCCGGCGGCGAGCAGATGGCGGATCTGCTTCACCCGCAGCAAAGCCGTCTCGTCGTATTCGCGGTAACCGTTCGCGCCGCGGCTCGCCTCCAGGAGGCCTTGTGCCTCGTAGTAGCGCAACTGGTGGGCGTTGACGCCCGTCCGGTGACTCAGTTCACCGATCTTCATCGCTTTCCCCACTTGACCTTCATACCGGTATCAACGTTGACGATCGTGCCATGACAGACAACGAGAACACCCCGGTATCGGTCGTCGGCCTCGGTCTCATGGGCACCGCGCTCGCCCGCGCGTTCCTGAAGGCGGGGCATCCCACGACCGTGTGGAACCGGACGGCCGCCAAGGCGGACGCGCTCGTGGCCGAAGGCGCCCGGCTCGCGCCCACGATCGGCGACGCGCTCGGCACCGTGACGATCCTGTGCCTCACCGACTACTCCGCCGTGCGTGCGCTGCTCGGCGACGCCGCACTGGCGGGCACGACACTGGTCAACCTGACCTCGGGCGACTCCGCCTAGGCGCGGGAAACCGCCGCCTGGGTGGAAAAACAGGGCGCCCGGTACGTGGACGGCGCGATCATGGCCATCCCGTCGACGATCGGGACCGCCGACGCGGTGATCCTGCTGAGCGGGCCGCGGCCGGACTTCGGGCTCGGCGCTCTCGGCACGATCAGCCACCTCGGCGAGGACCCCGGACTCGCGTCCCTGTACGACGTCGCCGGCCTGACGATGATGTGGAGCGTCCTGAACGCGTGGCTTCAGGGCACGGCGATGCTCAAGACGGCCGGTGTCGACGCCGCGACGTACGCGCCCTTCGCGCAGCAGATCGCCGTCGGGGTCGCGGGCTGGCTGCCCGGGTACGCCGAACAGGTCGACAAGGATTCCTTCCCCGCGGAGGTGTCGGCCTTGGAAACCGATGCACGGGCAATGGCGCATCTGGTCGAGGAATGCGAAGCGCTGGGGGTGAACGCAGAACTGCCGAAGCTGTTCAAGGCGATGGCCGACCGGGCGATCGCCGGCGGGCACGGCGGGGAGCAGTACCCGGTGCTGATCCGGGAATTCGAGCGGGCGGGGAAGTAGGCGGCTCGCACGCCGGTCCGTGAAGGCCTCCTTGCCTACCCTGACGGTAGGGAAGGAGGCCTTCACTCCGTCACGGCGCTCCTCGGTCCTGAACGGGCGACGTCGAAGCAGGTGAAGGCGGCGGCGGACGAGGGAATCCGTTCGCTGGCCGGGGCCGTTCCGTCGCGCTGGACATCATCTCCGGTTGACCTCGCGGTTCCGTTCGTCTCCACAAAACAATCAGGCGTGCTTGATTTTTCCGGCGCGGGGTGCCAGCCTGAGGGAGACGCGAGGAGGCGGGCATGGCTGACCTGGGCGTGATCCTTGGGGATCTCGCGGCGGAATCGCAGGCCATCGACGACGTGGTGGCGGATCTGCCCGCGTCGGACTGGGCGCGGCGGACCCCGGCCGAAGGCTGGACGATCGCCCATCAGATCGCTCATCTGGCCTGGACGGACAAGAAGGCGCTGATCGCGGCGCGCGGATCCGAGGCCGAGTGGCAGGCCGAGATCGAAGGGCTGCTCGCGACGGGCGAATCCTACGTCGACGACGGCGCGGCGGAGGGCGCGAAGACGCCGCCGCGTGAGCTGCTGGCGGAGTGGCGCGCCGGCCGCGCGAAACTCGCTGACGCGCTCGCCGCGGTCCCCGACGGGCAGAAGGTCCCGTGGTACGGCCCGCCGATGAGCGCCGCGTCCATGGTGACGGCGCGCCTCATGGAGACCTGGGCACATGGCCAGGACATCTACGACGCGCTCGGCGTCGAGCGGGAGAACACCGCGCGGATCTGGCACATCGCCCGCTTCGGCACCCGCACTCGCGACTTCGCCTACAAGCTCAACTCGCTGTCCCCGCCCAGCGAGGAATTCCGCGTCGAGCTGACCGCGCCCGACGGCACCACTTGGGCGTTCGGCCCCGAGGACGCGGGGCAGCGGCTCACCGGCAGCGCCGTCGGCTTCTGCCTCGTCATCACCCAGCGCCGTCACCCCGCCGACACCGACCTGGTCGCCACCGGCAAGGACGTCGAAGAATGGCTCGGGATCGCGCAGGCCTTCGCCGGGCCGCCCGGTGCCGGGCGGAAACCGGGGCAGTTCGCATGACCCCGATCAGGATCGGCAACGCGTCCGGGTTCTACGGCGACCGGTTCTCCGCGGTCCACGAGATGCTCACCGGCGGCCCGCTCGACGTGCTGACCGGCGACTACCTCGCCGAGCTGACCATGCTCATCCTCGGCCGGGACCGGATGAAGGACCCGAACCGCGGGTACGCCAAGACCTTCCTGCGCCAGATGGAGCAGAATCTCGCGCTGGCGAAGGAAAAGGGCGTCAAGATCGTCGCCAACGCCGGCGGGCTCAATTCCGCGGGTCTCGCGGAGGCCCTTCGCGAACTGGCCGTGAAACTCGGCGTCGACGTCGCGATCGCGCACGTCGAGGGCGACGACCTCATCCAGCGCGCGGAAGAACTCGGCTTCGGCAAGACCCTGACCGCCAACGCGTATCTCGGCGCGTGGGGGATCGCGGAATGCCTGAACGCGGGCGCCGACATCGTGGTGACCGGCCGCGTCACCGACGCGTCGGTGATCGTCGGCCCGGCCGCCGCGCACTTCGGCTGGGCCCGCGACGACTACGACGCGCTGGCGGGCGCGGTCGCCGCCGGGCACGTGATCGAATGCGGCACGCAGGCCACCGGCGGCAACTACGCCTTCTTCACCGAGCACGAGATCGGCGTTCCCGGGTTCCCGATCGCCGAGATCTCCGCCGACGGCTCCAGCGTGATCACCAAACACCCCGGCACCGGCGGTGTCGTGAACGCCGGAACCGTGACCGCGCAACTGCTCTACGAGATCACCGGCGCCCGCTATGCCGGGCCGGACGTCACCGCGCGGTTCGACACGCTGACGCTGACCGAGGACGGCCCGGACCGCGTCCGGATCAGCGGCGTGACAGGCGAGCCGCCGCCTCCGGCGCTCAAGGTCTGCCTGAACGGGCTCGGCGGTTTCCGGAACGAGACGACGTTCGTCCTCACCGGACTCGACATCGAGGCGAAAGCCGCTCTGGTCAAGGAACAACTCGAAGGCGCGCTCAAGGCCAAGCCGCCGGCAGACGTCCAGTGGACCTTGGCCCGCACCGACCGGCCCGACGCCGAAACCGAGCAGCAGGCGAGCGCGCTGCTGCACGTCGCGGTGAAGGACGCCGACCCGGAGGTCGCCGGGCGCGCGTTCAGCGGCGCGGCGATCGAACTCGCGTTGGCGAGCTACCCGGGCTTCCACGTCACCGCGCCGCCCGCGGCCGCCTCGCCCTACGGCGTGTACCGGCCCGCTTTCGTCGACGCGCACGAAGTCCCGCACGTGGCCGTCCTGCCGGACGGGACGCGTCGCGACATCGCGCCCGCCGCCGAAACCCTGCCACTGTCCGATGTGGACGAGGACCGGCTGCCGGCGCCGTTCACCCAGGCGCAGGTCCGGCGGGCACCGCTCGGCAAGGTGGTCGGCGCCCGCAGCGGCGACAAGGGCGGCAACGCGAACGTCGGTGTCTGGGCACGCTCCGACGAGGCGTGGCGCTGGCTCGCGCACCGGCTCACCGTCACCGAGTTCAAACTGCTGCTCCCGGAGACCGCGGACCTCGAGGTCCGGCGGCATCTCCTGCCGAACCTGCGGGCGCTCAACTTCGTCGTCGAAGGCATCCTCGGCGAGGGCGTCGCGTCGCAGGCGCGGTTCGACCCGCAGGCGAAGGCGCTCGGGGAATGGCTGCGCTCCCGCGAGATCGACATCCCGGAGGCCCTCCTGTGACCGACCCCTTCTCCACGCCGGAACGCGCCGAACTGCGCAAGACCGTGCGGCGGTTCGCCGAAACCGAGATCCTGCCCCACCTCGAAGAGTGGGAACGCGAGGGCGAACTGCCCCGCGACCTGCACCGCAAGGCCGGGGAACTCGGGCTGCTCGGTGTCGGCTTCCCCGAGGAGGTCGGCGGCGGGGGTGGTGACTATCTCGACGCCGTCGTCATCGCCGAGGAACTGCACTACGCGGGCGGTTCCGGTGGGCTGTTCGCTTCGCTGTTCACTTGCGGCATCGCCGTCCCGCATATCGCGGCGGCCGGGGATCCGGTGCAGATCGAACGCTGGGTCCGGCCGACCCTGGAAGGCCACAAGATCGGCTCGCTCGCGGTCACCGAGCCCGACGGCGGCTCCGACGTCGCCGGGATTCGCACCACTGCGGTGCGCGAGGGCGACGAGTACGTCATCAACGGGGCCAAGACCTTCATCACCTCGGGCTGCCGCGCCGACTTCGTGACCACCGTGGTCCGCACCGGCGAAGCCGGCGCCCACGGGATCTCGCTCATCGTGGTCGAACGCGGCACGCCGGGCTTCACCGTCTCCCGCAAGCTGGAGAAGATGGGCTGGCTCTGCTCGGACACCGCCGAGCTGTCCTATGTGGATGTCCGGGTGCCCGCGGAGAACCTGATCGGCGCCGAGAACAGCGGGTTCGCGCAGGTCGCCACCCAGTTCGTCACCGAGCGGGTCTCGCTGGCGGTGCAGGGTTACGCGCACGCGCAGCGGGCTCTGGACCTGACGCTGGACTGGTGCCGCCTGCGCGAGACCTTCGGCCGTCCACTGATCTCCCGCCAGCTGGTGCAGCACAAGCTGACCGAGATGGCCCGCAAGATCGACGTCGCCCGTACCTACACCCGGCAGGTCGCCCAGCGGCACGTCGCGGGCGAAGAGGTCATCGCCGAAGCCTGTTTCGCGAAGAACACCGCCGTCGAGACCGCCGAATGGGTGGTCAACGAGGCCGTGCAGCTGCACGGCGGACTCGGCTACATGCGGGAGTCCGAAGTGGAGCGTCACTACCGTGACGTGCGCATCCTCGGTATCGGCGGCGGGACCAACGAGATCCTCACCGGCTTGGCCGCGAAGCGATTGGGATACACCGCATGAGCACGATCAGGTCCACTGTGGACACGCGGAGCGAGGAGTTCGCGGAGAACCGCGAATCCATGCTCGGCAAACTCGCCGAGATCGACGGCGAGCACGCCAAGGCGATCGCGGGCGGCGGCGAGAAGTACGTCGCCCGGCACCGCAAACGCGGCAAGCTGCTGGCCCGTGAGCGGATCGAGCTCCTCCTCGACGAGGATTCGCCGTTCCTGGAGCTGTCGCCGCTGGCGGCCTGGGGTTCGGACTACCAGGTCGGCGCCAGCGTGATCACCGGCATCGGCGTGGTCGAAGGCGTCGAGTGCATGATCTCGGCGAGCGACCCGACGGTCAAAGGCGGGGCGAGCAACCCGTGGACGGCCAAGAAGAGCTACCGCGCCGCGGACATCGCCGCGCAGAACCGGCTGCCGGTGATCAACCTCGTCGAGTCCGGCGGGGCCGATCTGCCGACGCAGAAGGAGATCTTCATCCCCGGCGGCCGGATCTTCCGTGACCTCACGCGGTCTTCGGCGGCGAAGGTGCCCACGATCGCGCTGGTGTTCGGCAACTCGACCGCGGGTGGCGCGTACCTGCCCGGCATGTCGGACTACGTCGTGATGGTCAAGGAACGGGCGAAGGTGTTCCTCGGCGGGCCGCCGCTGGTCAAGATGGCCACCGGCGAGGACTCCGACGACGAATCGCTCGGCGGCGCCGAGATGCACGCCCGCACCTCCGGTCTCGCCGACTATCTCGCGGCCGACGAAGAGGACGCGATCCGGCTCGGCCGCAGCATCGTCAAACGGCTCAACTGGACCAAACAGGGCCCGACGCCCAAGCCGGACTACGCGGAGCCGTTGTACTCCGCGGAAGACCTGCTCGGCATCGTGCCCACGGACCTCAAGGTGCCGTTCGACCCGCGCGAGGTGATCGCCAGGGTCGCCGACGGTTCGGACTTCGACGAGTTCAAACCCTTGTACGGCAGCAGTCTCGCCACCGGCTGGGCGAGTATCCACGGCTACCCGGTCGGTATCCTGGCCAACGCGCAAGGTGTGCTGTTCGGCGAGGAGTCGCAGAAGGCCGCGCAGTTCATCCAGCTGGCCAACCAGATCGACACGCCGCTGGTCTTCCTGCACAACACCACCGGCTACATGGTCGGCAAGGAGTACGAGCAAAGCGGCATCATCAAACACGGCGCGATGATGATCAACGCCGTGTCGAACTCGAAGGTCCCGCATCTGTCGGTGCTCATGGGTGCCTCGTACGGCGCCGGGCACTACGGCATGTGCGGCCGGGCTTACGATCCCCGGTTCCTTTTCGCTTGGCCCAGCGCGAAATCCGCGGTCATGGGGCCGCAGCAGCTGGCGGGTGTGCTGTCCATCGTGGCCCGTGCCGCCGCCGCGTCGCGCGGTCAGGAGTACAACGAGGAGCACGACGCCGCCATGCGCGCCATGGTGGAGGGGCAGATCGAGGCGGAGTCGATGCCGATGTTCCTCTCCGGGATGCTCTACGACGACGGGATCATCGATCCCCGCGACACCCGAACGGTGCTCGGGCTCAGCCTGTCCGTGATCCACAATGGACCAGTGAAGGGCGCCGAGGGCTTCGGCGTCTTCAGGATGTGAGCGGCATGATCGAGAAACTTCTGGTCGCCAACCGCGGTGAGATCGCCCGCCGCGTGTTCCGCACCTGCCGCGACGCCGGGATCGGCACGGTCGCGGTGTTCTCTGACGCGGACGCCGACGCGCCGCACACGGCCGAGGCGGATATCGCCGTCCGTCTTCCGGGCAACGCGCCCGCCGACACGTACCTGCGGGCCGAGCTGCTGATCAAGGCAGCCGTGGAGACCGGTGCCGACGCGATCCACCCCGGCTACGGGTTCCTGTCCGAGAACGCCGCCTTCGCCCGCGCCGTGATCGACGCCGGGCTCACCTGGGTCGGCCCGCCGCCGGAGGCCATCGAGAGCATGGGCTCCAAGGTCGAGTCCAAGCGGATGATGGCCGAGGCCGGGGTCCCGATCCTGTCCGAATTGGACCCGGCCGAGGTCACCGAAGCCGACCTTCCGTTGCTGGTCAAGGCTTCTGCCGGGGGTGGCGGACGCGGTATGCGTGTCGTGCGCACGCTCGGCGAACTCGCCGAGGCCGTCGAAGGCGCGAGCGCGGAGGCCGCGTCGGCGTTCGGCGACCCGACCGTGTTCTGCGAGCGGTACCTGGAAACCGGCCGTCACATCGAGGTCCAGGTGCTCGCCGACACCCACGGCACGGTGTGGGCGGTGGGGGAGCGGGAGTGCTCGATCCAGCGCCGTCACCAGAAGGTCGTCGAAGAGGCGCCGTCGCCGTTCGTCGACGAAGCCATGCGGGAGGCGTTGTTCGACGCCGCGCGCAAAGCCGCGCAGGCGATCGATTACGTCGGCGCCGGGACGGTCGAGTTCCTCGCCGGACCGGACGGGCGCTTCTACTTCCTGGAGATGAACACCCGGCTCCAGGTGGAGCATCCGGTCACCGAGGCCACGACCGGACTCGACCTCGTCTCACTGCAACTGCGGATCGCCGAGGGCGAGCATCTCCCGATCGAGGAGCCGGAGACCAGGGGCCACGCGATCGAGGTCCGGCTCTACGCCGAGGACCCGGCCGCGGGCTGGCAGCCACAGAGCGGCACCTTGCACCGCTTCGAGCTGCCCGCCGCGCAGCGGGAGTTCGAAGTCGGTCCGGGTGTCCGGCTGGACTCCGGTTTCGTCAGCGGCCAGACCGTCGGCGTGCACTACGACCCGATGCTCGCCAAGGTCATCGCCTACGCCCCGGATCGCCGGAGCGCGGCGCGGGCACTGGCCGGCGCCTTGGCCGGGGCCCAGATCCACGGCGTGGTGACCAACCGCGATCTGCTGGTGAACGTCCTGCGCCACGAGGCCTTCCTCGCCGGCGAGACCGACACGGCGTTCTTCGACCGGCACGGACTCGAAGCCCTGGCCCGTCCACTGGCCACTGTGGACACCGTACGGATTTCCGCGCTGGCCGCGGCTTTGGCCGGTGCTGCCACGAACCGCTCGGAGGCCCGGGTCCAGAGTCGGCTGCCGAGCGGCTGGCGCAACGTCCGGTCCCAGGGACAGCGCAAACGTTTCCGTCACGGCGACGTCGAGATCGAAGTCGGCTACAGCCTCGGCCGGGACGGTCTGCGCGCCGACGGTTTCGAAGGTGTCGAACTGGTTTCCGCCGAGAGCGGCGACGTGGTCCTGGAGGTCTCCGGGGTGCGGCGGAAGTTCGCCGTCGCCCGGTACGGCGACACGGTGTACGTCGATTCGCCGGAAGGCGCCGTCGAACTGGGTGTGGTGCCGAGGTACACGGATCCCGACGCGGCGCTCGCCGCCGGATCGCTGGTGGCGCCGATGCCGGGCACGGTGGTCCGGCTCGCGGTCGAGGCGGGCGACACCGTCAAGACCGGCGATCCGTTGCTGTGGCTCGAAGCGATGAAGATGGAACACCGGATCGCGGCGCCGGCCGACGGCGTCGTGACGGAACTCCCGGTGGTGGTCGGACAACAGGTCGAAGTGGGCACGATCCTCGCGGTGGTAGGAGACGACGAATGAACGCGATGAACTTCACCGAGCCCGAGGAGCGCGTCGCGCTGCGGGCCGCGGTCGCCGAACTCGGCAAGAAGTACGGGCACGAGTACTACGCGAAACAGGCCCGTGCCGGGCTCAAGACCGACGAGCTGTGGGCCGAGGCCGGACGGCTCGGCTACCTCGGCGTGAACCTGCCCGAGGAGTACGGCGGCGGGGGAGCGGGGATCGCGGATCTCGCCGCGGTGCTCGAAGAACTCGCCGCGGCGGGCTGCCCGCTGCTGCTCATGGTCGTCTCGCCGGCGATCTGCGGCACGGTGATCTCGCGGTTCGGCACCGAGGAACAGAAGAAGCGCTGGCTGCCCGGCATCGCCGACGGCAGCGGGCGGATGGTCTTCGCGATCACCGAACCGGACGCCGGGTCGAACTCGCACAAGATCACCACCACCGCGAAACGCGACGGCGACGGCTGGGTCCTCAGTGGACGGAAGGTCTACATCTCCGGTGTCGACGAGGCGGACGCCGTCCTGGTCGTCGGCCGCACCGAAGACGCGAAGACCGGCAAGCTCAAGCCCGCGCTGTTCACCGTCCCGACCGACACACCCGGTTTCGAGTACAAACAGATCGAGATGGACATCGTCTCGCCGGAGAAGCAGTTCGGCCTGTTCCTCGACGACGTCCACCTGCCGGCCGACGCGCTGGTCGGCGAGGAGGACGCGGCGATCGCGCAGCTCTTCGCCGGGCTCAACCCCGAACGCATCATGGGCGCGTCGTTCTCGCTCGGCATCGCGAGGTACGCGCTGGGCAAGGCCGTCGCCTACGCCAACGAGCGCAAGGTGTGGGGCGCGCCGATCGGCACCCACCAGGGGCTCGCGCATCCGCTGGCCGAGATCAAGATCGAGCTGGAACTGGCGAAGCTCATGACGCAGAAGGCCGCGTCGCTCTACGACTCCGGTGACGACTTCGGCGCGGGCGAGTCGGCGAACATGGCGAAGTACGCCGCCGCCGAGGTCGCCATCCGCGCGGTCGACCAGGCCGTGCAGACCCACGGCGGCAACGGTCTCGCCAGCGAATACGGGCTGGGCACGCTGGTCACGGCCGTCCGGCTGGGCCGGATCGCGCCGGTGAGCCGCGAGATGGTGCTCAACTTCGTCGGCCAGCACAGCCTGGGCCTGCCCCGGTCCTACTGACTCGTGAGTGGTTAGGACGGTTCTAACCGTCCTAACCACTCACGAGCCCACTACGGAAGGCGAGCTCCATGCCCACTCTCCACGGCAAGACGATCATCATCTCCGGCGGCAGCCGCGGGATCGGCGAGGCCATCGCGGTGCGCGCCGCCCGCGACGGAGCGAACATCGCCCTGCTCGCGAAGACCGCCGAGCCGCATCCGAAGCTGCCGGGCACGCTCTACACCGCCGCCAAGGCGATCGAGGACGCCGGCGGGCAGGCACTGCCGATCGTCGGCGACGTCCGCGACGACACGTCGGTCGAGGCCGCGATCGCGCGGACGGCTGAGCAGTTCGGCGGGATCGACATCGTGCTGAACAACGCCAGCGCGATCGACCTGACCCCGACCGAGTCGGTCAGCATGAAGCGCTACGACCTGATGCAGGACATCAATGCGCGCGGGTCTTTCCTGCTGTCGAAACTCGCCATCCCGCACCTGAAGCAGGCGGAGAACGCGCACATCCTGACGCTGTCCCCACCGATCAGCCTCGACGAGAAGTGGTTCCGCGCCGGGCACCTCGCGTACAGCATCGCGAAGTACTCGATGAGCCTGGTGACGGTCGGGCTCGCCGCGGAACTGCGGCGGTACGGGATCGCGGCGAACTCGCTGTGGCCGCGGACGACGATCGACACCGCGGCGATCCGCAACGTCGTCGGCGCGGAACTGGCGGCGAAGTCGCGGACGCCGGAGATCATGGCGGACGCGGCGCACGCGATCCTGACCAAGCCGAGCACCGAGGCGACGGGGAACTTCTACCTCGACGACGAGGTGCTGGCCGCCGCAGGGGTCACGGACTTCTCGAAGTACCGCGTCGGCGGACGCGAGGAAGACCTGCAGCTCGATTTCTGGGTCGAAAGCCGTACCCCAGAATCAGGGCCATGATCCGCGAACCACAGCAAGAGCGCAGCCGGACGACCCGGCGGCGGCTGGTCGAGGCCGCCGTCGAGACGATCGGGGAGCTGGGCTGGCACGGGACCACCGTCGCGCTGATCGCCGAACGCGCCGGTGTCTCGCGCGGCGCCGCCCAGCACCACTTCCCGACCAGGGAGGACCTGGTCGCGGCCGCGGTCGAGCATGTCGGCGAGATCCAGATCGTGGAACTGCGCGCCCGCGCCGCGGAACTGCCGTCGGGGCGGTCGCGGATCGAGCGGGCCGTCGACATGGTGCTCAACCTCTACAGCGGGCCGCTGTTCCGCGCCGCGCTCCACCTCTGGGTCGCGGCGTCGACCGACGAGTCCCTGCGCGCGACCCTGGTGCCGCTGGAGGCGCGGGTCGGGCGGGAAGCGCACCGGGTGACCGTCGAGCTGCTCGGCGTCGACGAGTCCCACCAGGGCGTTCGCGAGCTGGTCCAGGCCACTCTCGATCTTGCCCGCGGCCTGGGGCTGGCGAACCTGCTGACCGACGACACGAAGCGGCGCAAGCAGATCGTCGCCCAGTGGGCACGGGTACTGGAGCCACCACTGGCGTCGGCGAAGATCTCACGGAACCGAGAAGTCACCGACAACGTCTGAGATCTTGTTAACACTGATGGAGCAGCGGCCGATAACACGGTGTGAGTGCTGCTGATTCAGGTGGCTGATCGAGAGAGGTCCAGTCCGGTGTCCGGTTCAGAGGTCGAACTGTCCCATCGCGCGATGGCGATGCTGCGAGCGGTCGCGGCGCGCCGTGCCCAGATGTCGTGCAGCTGCGAGCCGGATCTCTTCATCGACGGGTTCGCCTGTTGCGATCAGATGACCGCGCACGCGCTCGCCCGCGGCGGGTACATCCGCCCCGGCGAGTCCACCGGCCCCGCCGCGGTCACCGGCCGGGTGCCCGCCGAGCTGACCGAGGCGGGCGAAGCCGCCATCGCGGTCACCGCGGCAGCCTGACCTTTCACCGCATCGTCTGTCCGCAGTGGACGACGACCGTTTACAACCACCTCCCGCGTTCCTAGGATCCACCCCGGGATGAGGCCGTCGCCGTCGAGCGGCGGACCGGGTAGGGAGGTGCCGATGGCACGCACGGCTCGCCACGATTCCGGCGGGGACGCCCTCAGCGAGTTGATGCGGAAAGCCGGCGCTGCACCTCGTCGCCGGGAGCCGCGCGGGCCGAAGCACCGGGCTCCGGACGCCGCTCCCGGGAGCGGGAGGATCCGGCGGATCTCGGCGCTTTCGGCGGGCGGTCTCGTCGTCGGCGGGCTGCTGGCCGCGCTGCTCACCCCGAGCGACCAGGCCGAGGTCGTCCCCGGGATGCCGCTCTCGCCGCCGTCGCTGACCATCGCCCCGCAGGCCGTCGAGGTCCCGGACGACGCGGTGTCCTCACCTGTCCCGTCGGGGCCGTCGGGTGGCAGTGTCGCCCCTCCGCCGCCGATGACCGCGTCGATGCACGGCTCGGAGACGCCGTCCCCGACGCCCACGCCGCGGCCCGAGGAACGGCCGGATCCGCGTGCCGGTCACCGCGAGTGGTATTACGACTGGAATCACGGCGGATACCCCGGCGGCGGCCGCTGGCCGCAATGGGGTAGATAGCGCCGATCGGGTGATCGACGGCGTCGCGCGCTGTCGAACAAGAATTACGATTCATCCCTGATTTCGTCCGTTCGTGTCCGGTGCCCCTTTTCCGGTGTCCCGGCTCCGGCCGGGTACCTACGATGGTTCGCACTCTCCATTCCTCCCGGAGCATGACTAGGGGCTGAACAGGAAAAATGAGTGTGGACCGACATTCTCCCGCGGTGCAGCTCGCCCGGAGAATGCTGCTCAACCGCGAGACGGGGAATCCGTCCCGCCCGCAGCCGGTGACGCTGCTCCTCGGGCCGGTCGGTTCGGGGAAGACCACAGCACTGGAAGCGATCCGCCGTGACCTGGGCTGGGGTGTCGTGCACGCCGGATTCGATTTCGGGCAGGGCGGCAGGGCGGGCACCATCGACGTGCTCACGAAACTGGCCTATGGATTGTCGAGTAAATGGCGAAATCGGCCGAAACCGCAGTTCGTTCGGTTCACGATCGCGTTGATCGCAGTTCAGGCGGAGCTTTCCGGCCGAAATCGCGACGAAGACCTCGTGCAACTGAAATCGCTGCTCAACAGTTTTCACGGAATCATCTGGACACCGGCGCTGGACAGAGCGCTCGACACGCTGACCGAGACGGCGAAGGCGACCGGCCTCGTCGAGCCCCCGTATGCGGACTTGTTCCGCCAGACGTTCCCGCATCTGGTCCGGAACATCCGGCCGCGGCTCGGCAAAGCGCTGCGGTCGCTCGCGGACTTCCCCAACGCCGAGGGGAGATCGCCGTTCGACGCGCTGCTCGAACTCAACCGGCTCGCGCACGGCAGCGCCCGCGACGCCAAGGCGGTCAACGAGTGGCTGATGGCGGCGTTCCTCGGCGACGTCCGGGAGAACCATCCGCGGATGGCCAAGCCGGAGGAGAAGAGCCCCTGCACCTGCGACATCTCGCCGCAGCGCAGGCACTGGCACAACTGGGTGGTGGTGCTGGACGACGTCGACCACGCCGGCGGCACCGAGTTCCTCGCCGACCTCATCGCCGCGCGAGAGCGCTACGCCGTCCAGCATCCGAACGACCGCGAAGCCCACGACGCGCTGCTGGTGATCGCCACCAGCGGGCGGTGGCACGACGACTGGGGAACCGCCTGGTTGGCGCCGTGGAAACCCGCGTCCGGCGCCCCGCCCGCCGTCCGGACGATCGCGGACTGCGAGGAGGCCTCGTACGACGACTGGGCGAACCCGGCCAACGGGGCGCTCGACTCGCCCTACTACCCGGTCCGGATCTCGCCCCAGTCGATCGGGCGGATCGCGCGTATCCTCGATTCCGGCGCGCGCACGCCCAAGGTCACGCTCGCGCACCGGGCGACCGGCGGACTGCCGTCGGCGGTCGAACAGCTCGCGGGGCGGTTGCGGGCGAGCGACGCGCGCGAAGGCGACCGCGATCTGCTCACCACCGATCCTCGTGACGAACAGGATCCCTGCTACCGCAGGCTGACCGAGCTCGCTTTGACCGAGCACCTCGACGACGTCCACGTCGACGACTTCGTGACCGCGGCCCCGTTCGCGACCGCGCCCTGGCTGATCCCGGACGCCGCGCAGAGCCGGATCGACCAGCCGCACGTCGGGCGGATCCTGACCGAACTGCGCACCTCGTTGTGGGTGAGGGCGCGGAACTCGCCGGGTTCCACGGACGACCAGGCGGCCCTGCATCCCTGGATCGCCGCGAACCTGGTGTCCGCGCTGGCCCGGCGCGGTGACGGCGACGGGCCGACCTACACCGACCAGTTCAAGGCCCTGCGCGACGATCCGGACACCGCGCAGGATCCGGTGCGCCTGGCCTACTGCAACCTCGCGCTGGGCGACATCGGCGAGGTGGTCACCTTCTTCGAACGCGAGTTCAACCGGATCCCGCACGCGGAGTGGATCGCGAAACTCGAGCTGGTCCTGAACGCGCCGGACGATCTGCCGCCCGAGCGGGATCACGCGGAGCTGTACGAAGAACTCGTCAATCTGGACAACGCGCGGTGCCCGAACGACCGGTCCGAGATCCGGAACAACGTCGCCCGGCTCATCGCGGCGGGCTGGCTGACCGCCAACCCGTTCGCCGTGCGCGGGCAGGACCAGCACCAGGTGATCGCGAACGCCTTCGCCGCGCTGGCCACCACCTCGCATCAGCCCGACGTCGGCGCGCTCGTGTCGGCGAAGGAAGCCGCCCGCCGCGGCGAATTCCCCTGACCCGGAACGGAACTCTGTGATGTCCTGGCTCGATTCGTTGAGAACACGCATGTCCGAGGCCCGTGAACGTGCGGTGACGGGACCGCCGGTCCGGCCACGCGGCTGGGCGCGCCGCCATCGGCTGCTGCTGATCCTGGCCGTGGTCGTGCTGGCAGGGGCGTTGCTGGCGGGGTTCAGACCGTGGGAGTCCTGCGGTTCCGGGCTGCGGGCGGTGGACGCGGACGAGGAGTCGGTCGGGTCGTCTTACGTCTGCGTCGGGCTGAACCTCGACTCCGGCCCGATGCGGGACGACGATCCGCTCGACCCGCTGGAGAAGTTCATCAAGAGCCGCAACGAGATGGCGGGGGACAACTTCAAGACCATCGTGGTGCTGGAGAACCTCGCGCCCGATCCGAAGGTCGACAGCCAGCCGTTCCCGTTCGTGCGGCGGGAGGTCCAGGGTGCGATCACCGCGGCGTGGCCGAAGAACGGGCCGCCGGGGATCAAGCTCCTGCTGGCCAATTACGGGAGCAACGCCGATCACTGGCGCGTCGTCGCCGAGGAGATCGTCGCCGCGGCCGCCGCCCAGCGCATCGTGGCGGTCACCGACGTCGGTACCAGCTCGGAGAACAGCCGGGCGCTGGTGGCCGAACTGTCCAGGCACGGTATCGCCACGATCGGCGCGACCGTCACCGCGGACAACATGAACACCGACCCGAAGGGCGCGCGGATCGACAACTTCTTCCGCGTGGGCCCGACCAACACCGACGAGGCCCGCGCCGCGGCCGGATACATCGCCGCGCACGGATTCCGGCGCGTGATGATGATCCAGGGAGTCAGCAAGGAGGACACCTACGCGACCACGCTCGCCGAGGCGTTCCAGAACTCGTCGAAGGTCCCGGTCGTGTTCACCAAGACCTATGACGTCAAACCGCTCGCCGACACTTCGCGCGAGGCGTACCTGCGGGGGCTGTTCAGCAGATGGCACAACGACATCTGCGGTGCGAAACCCGATTTGATCTACTTCGCCGGCCGCGGGCTCGATCTCGGCGCCCTCGTGGCGGCGCTGGCGGGCGACGGCGCCTGCGAGGGCCTCGACACGGTGACCGTGATGACCGGGGACGACGCGAGCACGCTAGCCGGGAAACCCTTGGAGCTGAACAAGGACATCAGTGTCCGGCTCCGCTACACGGCGCTCGCTTATCCCGACCAGTGGGATATGTTCACCGTCGATCCGGCGCATCCCACGTACAAGAAGAACTACGACAACTTCGTCGCGGAATTCACCGGTACCCACGGTTTTCCCAAGGGGGAATTGTGGGACGGCGCCGCGATGATCGAACACGACGCGGTCGCCGCGGCCGTCGAAGCGGCCGTGCAGAACGTGTCGGCGGATCCGGTCTCGGTGGCGAACGTGTTGCGCAGCATCGACTGCAACTCCCCGGTGCCCGGCGCGACCGGCTTCATCGCGTTCGACCAGGCGACGGGGAACCAGCTCGACAAGGCGTTGCCGATCCTGTCGATCGATCCGGACGGTTCGGTGCATCCGGTCGACCTCGTGTGGTCGCGCGGACGGCCGCTGAACACGGCGCCGGACTGCGGTCGCTGACTCGCTCCGGTTCCGAGTTCTCTTGAGGGGTAGGGCCTTCGCGACGCGTACTGGCGTTACGCCACGCGTAGTGGAGGCCTCCTTCCCTGCTTTCAGGGTCAGGGTCCAGGCAAAGTCGTGTTCACGCTGCCCAAGTGGGTGGCGGAGGGCCCGTCACGGTGGCCTGACACTTCTCGACTGTCCGCAGGGGCGCTTTCGGGGTGACTGTGCCTGATTCGGGCGTTTTGCGAAGGGGTCGTGAGTGATGAGGAGGGTTAGAACCGTCTTTATCACTCACGACCCCGGCCAAAATCGCACAGATAGGCATCAAACGGACATTTATCTGTCTTCTGGTGTCCTTTGTGGACATCGTCCGTTCAGGGCTCTGTCATCGGCCCCGTTCGGGAGGTCCACCTCGAATCACCAAGAACGGCACCGGCCAGCGTTTGTGCGACTTCGCCGGGACCCGGACTCTCAAGGTAGGGAAGGAGGCCTTCACGGACTGACACCGGTGGGGAACGGAAGTCAGCCGGTGTAACCCGCCACGATCTTGGTGTAGTCGTACTTGCCCTGCGAGATTCCCGCGCAGTTGTCGCAGTCGCGATTCACGGCCCAGAACGACAGCCGGGCGAGGTGTTTGCTCGCCGCGTAGTCGCGGATCGCGCGGAAGTCGGCGACGCTGACGGTCTCGCCCGCCACATCGGTCTTCCCGTTCATCGACGAAAGCCCGCTGCGCCGGTAGGCCGCGTCGTCACTCAGGCCGAAAGTGGACTTCACGACATTCTTCAGCCCGTCCACGGCACTGCGTGTCTTGCCGGCCATGTCACCGCCGCTGGAGAAGTCGAACGGCATGACCGACCACGCGTCGACCCCCGCGCCGAGCACTTTCGACTGGTTGATCAGCCGCTTGCCGTGCGCGTTGGGGCCGCCGACCTCGGTCGGGATGGTGATGACCACGCGCAGGCCGGGGTTCTTCTGCTTCGTGATCTTGACGGCGTTCAGGATCCGATCCTGGACGGTGTAGTTCTCGAACTCGTCGGTGTTCTCGACGTCGAGGTCGATCGCCTTGAGTTTGTAGGCGTCGATGACCTTCTGATACGCACCGGCGAGTGCCGCGGGAGTGCCGCACTTCGGGCCGAGCTTCGTGCCCGACCAGCCACCGAACGACGGGATGACGTCACCGCCGTTGGCCCGGATGTTGTTGATCATCGTGACGTCGGAGCCGGTGAGGGAACGGCTGCCGTCCCATTTCGGATTGCATCCGCCGTCGGAGAGGATGAACGCGAGGGTGAAGGCCTTGACGCCGGTGGCGTTCATGGCGGCGATCGGGTCCGTCTGTCCCGACCACTGGTACAGATAGGGCGAGGCGAGCACCGGATCCGGGGCCGCCGAGGCGACGGGGGCGAGGCCGGCGGCCGTGGCGAGAGCGGCGCCGACGGTGGTGGCCAGTGTTGCCCAGCGTCGTAAGGATTTCATCGGTCCTCCAACTGGTACGCGCGCGGCGAGGCGCGCAGGTGTGGAGCACCTCCGTCTTGACGCGGCGTATCAACCGGGAGGGTGCGCCTACTCACGGTGGACTAGACCATTGAGGACTGTCAAGAATTCACCGGAATACCCGCCGGAAACGACCGACCTTAGTAGGGGGGCATGACCCGGAAAGCGGATCGACACCATCGCGATTACCGGCTAGTTTGCCGAAATGGTGGGGGACTCGCTGATGGCGACCGGAAGCCGCGACCGGAGAGACCGGCTCGCCGCGCCGCGGCGGGTACTGGGGTCGTGGAGCCTGTGGGAATTACCCAGGCGAGGCCTGATCGGGTACCTGCTCCTCGTCGACTTCGCCGCCATCGCCGCCACCACCTACCTCTTCGTCCTGCGGCCGCCCGCGCCGTCGTCGTTTCTTCCGTTTTCCGCTCTGTTAACCGGAATGGTCCTCAGCGCGGAGCTTTCGCGCCCCGTCGAGCGGTCCCGCGCGGACACCCGGCTCGGCGCCGGACTGGACGCGGCGTGGATTTTCGCGGGTGCGCTCCTGCTGCCGCCCGCTCTGGCGGCGGTGCTCGTCGTCGCCTCGGCGGGATATCGCTGGTTCCGGATCCGGCGCGGGATCCCGCACCGGCAGGTGTTCGCGGCGTCCGCGACCATGCTTTCGGCGCTCGGCGCCTCGATCACCCCGGTACTGCTGGGTGCGCCGCCGTTCATCGGCGCGGCAAGGGATTTCGAAAGTTTCGCCCTGGTCTTCGCGACCGGTCTGGTTTTCCTGTCCGTCGACGCGGCCTTGGCCGCACCGGCGGCCGAATTCGGGGCGGAACCGTCGGGATTCGCCTTCGACGCGGCGATGGTCGCGTTCGGACTGTTGCTCGCGTGGTCGGCGGCGGACTGGCCGTTCGTCACCGTGGTACTCGCGGGCGCGCTCGTGGTACTTCACCGGGCGGGGACGATGCGTGCGCTGCGTGGTCACGCGGGCACGGACTCCGGCACGGGACTGCTCACCGCGTCGTCCTGGTTGGACGGTGCCCGCACCCAGTTCGAGCTGCTTCGCGGCCGTGGCGCCGATCTTTCGCTGCTGATGCTCGATCTCGACCATTTCGCCCGGCTCAACGACCGGCACGGCAGGCACGTCGGGGACGACGTCCTGCGGGCCGTGGCGGACACCTTGCGCGCCGAGGTCCGTGCCGCTGACCTGGTCGGCCGGTTCGGCGGCGAGGAATTCGTGGTCCTGCTGCCCGGCACGAGCCGGTTCGACGCGCACGCGATCGCCGAACGCATCCGGCTGCGGATCTCCTCGACGTTCGTCTCACTGGGTGGGACGTTCGCGGGGACGACCGTCTCGATCGGAGTGTCGTCGCATCCCACCTGCGGCGAGACGCTCGACCGGCTCGTCGGCGCGGCGGACCAGGCGCTGCGCGCGGCGAAGGGAGCCGGGCGCAACCGGACCGTCGTCTTCGAGGCCGAAACCTAGTCCTCGGCCGGGACGCCGATGTCTTCGAACCACAGGTCCGGGTGATCCCGGATGAACTCGGTCATCAGCGCGGTGCACGCCGGATCGTCGAGCAGGGTGATCTCGACGCCGTGTTCCTCGAGCCAGCCGTGGCCGCCTTCGAACGTGGTGGCCTCGCCGATGACGACCCGGCCGATGCCGAACTGGCGCACCAGCCCGCTGCAGTACCAGCAGGGGGACAGCGTGGTGACCATGATCGTGTCCCGGTAGTGCGGCCGCCTGCCCGCGTTCCGGAAGGCCGAGGTCTCGGCGTGCATCGACGGGTCGCCGTCCTGGACCCGGCGGTTGTGGCCGCGGCCGAGCAGGACGCCGCCGGTGTCGAAGAGGGCGGCACCGATCGGGACCCCGCCCTCGGACTTGCCGAGTTCGGCCTCTTCACGGGCGACGGACAGCATTCGCGCGGGATCGATCACCTGGGTCACCTTACGGCTCGTGAGTGGCTAGGTTCTAACCGTCATTACCACTCACGAGCCCAATGCGGACCGGAACTGTCCTGAATATCTGCGACACTCCTCCCATGAAGCGAGCGAACCGATGACCACGGGCACGTCGGCACGGCTGCTGAGGCTGCTCTCCTTGTTGCAGGCGCGCCGCGACTGGCCGGGCGCCGATCTGGCCGACCGGCTGCAGGTGGACGTCCGAACGGTCCGGCGCGACGTCGAGCGGCTGCGCGAACTGGGCTACCCGGTGCACGCCACTCCCGGCGTCGCGGGCGGCTACCGGCTCGGCGCGGGGGCCGCGTTGCCGCCGCTGCTGCTGGACGACGACGAGGCCGTCGCGGTCGCCGTCGGGCTCCGCACGGCCGCGAACGGGACGGTCTCGGGGATCGAGGAGACCTCGGTGCGCGCGCTCACGAAACTGGAGCAGGTGCTGCCCGCGCGGCTGCGGCATCGGATCACCGCGCTGAACACGGCGATGATCCCGCTCGGCGGCGTCGTCCCGGTCATCGACGCGGCGGCGCTGACGGTCATCGCGTCCGCGTGCCGTGACCATCAGCGGCTGCGGTTCGGCTACCGCAGCCACAACGGTGACGTCAGCGAGCGTTACATCGAGCCGTTGCGCCTGGTGCACACCGGGCGCCGGTGGTACCTGGTCGCGTTCGACCTCGACCGGGACGACTGGCGGACCTTCCGTGTCGACCGCATCGACGGCGTCCCGGACACGAGTTTCCGGTTCACGCCGAGGGAACCGCCCGCCGAGGACCTCGCGGCGTACGTCTCCCGCGGGATCACGTCTTCGCCGTATCCGCACCAGATGGTGCTGCGGGTGAACGCCTCGGCGGACGCGCTCGCCGAATACGTGTCCCCGACCACCGGGACGATCGAGGCCATCGACGAGCGCACCTGCCGGGTCCGGGTCGGTTCCAACGACCTTTCCGTGATGCCCTACTACCTCGCCCATTGGGACGTCGACTTCGTTGTGGAGGAGGCGCCGGACGAGGTCAAGGAGCGGCTACGGCTGGTCGCCGACCGCTTCGCGCGCGCGGTCGTCTGAGTCCGAAGTGGACCGTGCGCGTTTGGCGAGCAGACCGATCGAGCCGAGCGAGATCAGGGCCAGCACGATGATGTAGAGCGAGACCGACATCGAGGTCCCGGTGGATTCCAGCAGCAGCACCATGATGAACGGCGCCAGCCCGCCGCCGACGACCGCGCTGATCTGGTAGCCGAGCGAGGCGCCGGTGTAGCGCATCTCGGCCGTGAACAGCTCGGCGAACAGCGCCGCCTGCGGGCCGTACATGATGCCGAGGAACAGCGACCCGACGAACGAGGCGACGACGAACAGCGGCAGCGAGGCCGTGTCGATCAACAGGAACATCGGGATCGCCCAGAGCGCGACCCCCACCGCGCCGAAGGTGTAGATCTTGAGCCTGCCGATCCGGTCGGACAGTTTCGCCGCCAGCGGGATGATCGCCAGCTGCAGCGTGCTGATCAGCAGGGTCGCGACGAGCACGGTGGTCCGCGACATCCCCAGGTGACGGGTGGCGTAGTCGAGGACACCGTTCAGCAGGATGTAGAAGGTGGCGGTGTTGACCATGAACGAGCCGCCCGCCAGCAGCACCGTGCCCTTGTGGTCGCGCAGGATGTCGCGCAGCGGCGACTTGGCGCGGCCGCGTTCCTCGGCGGCGAGTTTCGCTTCCGCACGACGGTATTCGGGGGTTTCGTCGATCTTGACGTGCATGTACCAGGCCAGCCCGAGCACGAGGACACCCACCAGGAACGGGATCCGCCACGCCCAGACGAGGAAATCCGACGGCGGCGCGACCTGGGCGGCGACCAGGAACACCGTGTTCGCCAGCACCACCCCGATCGGGACGCCGAGCTGCACGAGGCTGCCGTAGAGACCGCGTTTGCCGGGCGGCGCGTACTCGGTGGCGAGCAGCATCGCGCCACCCCACTGGGCGCCGACGGCGACCCCCTGCACGAGCCGGAGCAGGACCAGGAGGATCGGTGCGGCGATGCCGATCGTGTCGTAGGTCGGCAGCAGGCCGATCAGCGTGGTCGCCGCGCCCATCAGCGCGATCGCCAGTACCAGCACGGGTTTCCGGCCGCGTTTGTCGCCGAGGCTGCCCGCGATGATCCCGCCGAGCGGCCGGGCGAGGAAGCCGACCGCGAAGGTCGCGAACGAGGCGAGGACGCCGGCCGCCGCGTTGCTGGTGGGGAAGAAGGTCTTCCCGAAGACCAGGGCGGCCGCGATCCCGAAGACGAAGTAGTCGTACCACTCGACCGAGGAGGCGAGTGCCGCCGCGGTCGCGGCCCTCCTGCGCTGGGACACGGTGATCGTCGGTTCGGCGGCGGTTTCAGGGGCGTTCGGTGCGGTGTCGGCCATCTGGATGCCCTTCGCTCGGCGCTGCTGCGGCGATGCAGTCCGGGCAAGTTAACAACCGCTTAGTATGTGGTCAACGTCTCAACGGGTAATTCTAGATACCGACCAGTTGGTATGTCACTCTGGTGGCGGTATCGCCGGGAAGGGTCGATCAGTACTGGTCAGGAGAGTTTCGTGCCGAGCATGCGCAGCACCAGCTCGCTGTACTCCTGGCCCAGCTTCTTGGGGGTCTGGCGCGTTCGCTCGCTGTACCAGCGGGAGACGTCGACGCCGAGCGAGAGCACGGCGCGGGCGGCGGTGTGCGGGTCGCCGACGGTGAACACGCCCGCCGCGGCGCCTTCGGTGATGACCTCGCGCACGACCTGCTCGATGCGGCGGCGCAGTTTCGCGACGATCTCGAACTCCTCGTCGGGCAGCGCGTGCAGTTCGTACTGCACGACGCGGGCCACGGTATGCCTCCGCGCGTGCCATGCCACGAAGTCCTCGACCAGCAGCCGGATCCGCACGACCGGGTCGGTCTCCCGAGCCACGACACTCTCGACCAGGGAGAGCGTTTGCTCGTGGCCGTACTTCGAGATCGCGAACAGCAGGGCGGCCTTGGACGGGAAGTGCACGTACAGCGCCGCGGGGCTCATCCCCGCCGCCGAGGCGATGTCCCGGGTGGTGGTCGCGTGATAGCCGCGGCGCGCGAAGGATTCGACCCCCGCCAGCATCAGCCGCCGTGCCGTCTCCGGCTGGACGTCGGGCCACAACTCGGCCGACAGCGACATGGTCATCCGCAGATCCTCCCAGACGCTCGTTCCGGATGGCGGGCTTGACACCGTCTCCGGACCTTCCCATTGTAAGTGAGCGCTCGCTTAGTGATTGCGTCGCGCCAGTGAACACAGAGGAGATCGAAGAGTGAACTCGTTCAAGGATCGCGTCGCGATCGTCACCGGCGCCAGCCGGGGGATCGGCCTCGGAATCGCCAAGGAACTGGTCGAGCGTGGCGCGAAGGTGTGCATCACCGCGCGCAAGCCGGAGCCGCTGGCCGAAGCGGTGGCCGAACTGGGCGGCGAGGCGGTCGCCATCGCCGTTCCGGGGAAAGCCGACGACGAGGCGCACCAGGACGAGGCCGTCGCCAAGACCATCGAAACCTTCGGCAGGCTCGACATGCTGGTCAACAACACCGGTATCAACCCGGTGTTCGGGCCGACCCTGGACATCGACCCCGGGGCAGCCGCGAAGATCTTCGCCGTCAACGTGCTCGCGCCGCTTTCGTGGACCCGCCGGGCACGGGACGCGTGGATGGGGGAGCACGGCGGCGCGGTGGTGAACGTCGCGTCCATCGCCGGGCTCGGCGCTTCACCAGGGATCGGCATGTACGGCGTCAGCAAGGCCGCGCTGATCCGGCTCACCAAGGAGCTCGGCTTCGAACTGGGCCCGAAGATCCGCGTGAACGCCGTCGCGCCGGCCGTGGTCAAGACCAAGTTCGCGACCGCGCTGTACGAAGGCCGCGAAGAAGAGGTCTCCGAGTCGTACCCGATGAAGCGCCTCGGAGTTCCGGCGGACATCGCGAGCGCCGTGTCGTTCCTGCTGTCGGAAGAGGCGGGCTGGATCACCGGGCAGACGGTGGTCCTCGATGGCGGCGTCACGCTGGCGGGTGGCCTGTGACCGCGTCGTTCACCGGTTCCGGGGTCGTCGTCACCGGCGGGGGCGGCGGCATCGGGGCCGTCCTCGCCCGCCGGTTCGCCGCCGAGGGCGCCCGGGTCGTCGTCGGTGATCTGAACGGGGAGGCCGCGGCCGAGGTCGCGAAGGAGATCGGCGGGACCGCCGTCGCCGGTGACGCCGCGAGCGAAGCGGGTGTCGCGTCCCTGATCGAAGCGGCGCGCGAAACCCTCGGCGAGATCGACGTCTTCTGCGCCAACGCCGGGATCGCGCCGATGGGCGGCGTGGACGCGCCCGAGGAGGACTGGGCGCGGATCTGGGACGTCAACGTCATGGCACACGTGCGCGCGGCGCGGCTGCTCCTGCCGCCGTGGCTCGAACGCGGCCGCGGCCACTTCATCTCGACGGTGTCGGCGGCGGGATTGCTGACCAGTCTCGGTTCGGCGTCCTACTCGGTGACCAAACACGGCGCGCTCGCCTTCGCCGAATGGCTGTCGGCGACCTATCGGCACCGCGGGCTCACCGTGCAGGCCATTTGCCCGCAGGGCGTGCGGACGGCGATGCTGGAGAACACCGGCCCGGCGGGCGAACTGCTGATGGGCGCGTCGGCGATCCATCCTGAGCAGGTAGCGGACGCGCTGTTCGAAGCCATCGCCGCCGACCGGTTCCTGGTGCTGCCGCACCCCGAGGTCGCGGACTACTACGCCGCGCGGGCCACGCAGACCGACCGCTGGCTCGGCGGGATGAACAAGCTGCAGCGCAAGGTGGAGCAGGTCACCGGCGAATGACCTCTCCCGGCTGCGGAAGCTGCGCAGGTCCGGGTGGTCGTGAGTGGCGATTCGGGTTCTTTGAGGGGAAGGTCGGATGTGGCGTGCTGCGTGCTGGAGGCCCGGCCTGCCGGGCTGATCGTGACCCCGCTGTCTCAAGGGACACAAAGACACCCCTCTGACCGTCTTTGCCACTCACGACCCCGGCAAGTCAGTCCGGAACCCTGTCGTCCAGGGCGGCGATCTCATCACGAAGTCGGCGAAGACGGCCCGCGTGACAGGGAGTCGATCACGCCACGTTTGCCCTTCCCTTCAAGAGAACCCGAATCGCCACTCACGACCACGGTGACTCGCCCGGCACAAGGCGGTTGATCTTCGTCGGCGGATCGGCCACTGTGGGCAGGGGTCTTGCTCGCGGTAAGGAATACTCGATGAACAAACGCTTCGTGCTCCGTGGTGCCGTTCTCGCCGCCACCCTCGCCGGGTCGGTGCTGACCGCGGGATCGGCGATGGCGAGCACCGCGGAACCGTGCGCGGCCGGGGCGCCGGGTGGCGTCGCGGCGGCTTCCTGCACGCCGTATCGCAAGGTGAGTGAGGGCTGGAGCAGCAAAACCGCCTGCAACCGCGCCGGCAACGAGGGCGCGCAGGCGGGCCGCTGGACCGGCTGGAACTGCAACCAGGCGCTGCGTGGCTGGGAACTTTGGGTGCGCACCTGCACCGCGCTGGCCGCCGAGAAGGACGCGGTGACCACGCGCGAAACCGTCTGATTCTCCAGCGGAGCCGCCCCGGGTGTCACCACGCCCGTGGCGGCTCTGTGTCTACAATGGATAGACGGTTCCGGTCGGCCGATCGTTTTCTTCGCTGAAGGCCATTCGGTCGATCGACAGGCGGCCACGGCCGTGTACCGATCATCGGGCCACCCGCTTCGCGAATCGCGATCCGGGCCCACCTTAAATCAATGTTAAGGATCGGCGGATTCGGTGCTATCGTGACGGAGCGAAAACGCGAGAGTTTCTTCACGTGGAATTCGCTTCGCCTCCCCCTCGGTGCGAGGTTCGGTCACCGAACCGGCCGCTGAGCTGAGGATCCTCCAGCTGAGGCCCCGATACCGAACCTTCGGTGCGGCCCGTCCGCACGGTGGGTTCGGTGGCCACGAACTGCTCCGGAATTCGTTGACCCCGTGGATCGCCGCTTCGTAGTGTTTGCCGAGTCTTGGGCAGGGACGGCTTTGGTGGACACATTTGGCTCAGGCAGAAGGGGGCTTTCCATGGCCGGCATCCGAACGATTTCCCCGATCGGCACGCGCGCTTTCGACGCGGGTCGTACCGTACGACCCGGAACCATCAGCGAATTCGTGGAAGTCGCCGACATGCCGCTCGCGGCGCTCAGTGCCGGCTTGCGACTCGGCAGCGGCAACGCCGCGTTCTTCCGCCTGCTCGGCCGCCGTCCCGCCGACGTGCTCGGCGAATCGTTCCCCGAGCTGGTCACCACTGGTCCGGACCATTTACGCGACCGGCTGAACCGGGTTGCCGAAGGCTGGGAACAGCGGTTCCGCGGCAGTGTCACCGGGCTCGGTTCCGGCGGCTCCGACAGGCTGACCATCATGGCGGGCCGGATGCGGGCGCCGGGTACGGCGATCCTGCTGACCATGCTCCCGGAGGCGGCGCCCGCCGTCGCCCGCGCCGAACACCTCGGCTCGGTCACCGACATCGAGGCGAAGATCCTTCAGGGGATCGCCAGCGGCCTGTCCAGTCTGGAGATGGCCGACAAGTTCTACCTGAGCCGGCAGGGCATCGACTATCACGTCGCCCGCCTCCAGCGGAAGTTCAAGGCGCGCAACCGGGTCGAACTGGTTTCGCGCGCCTTCGCCACCGGCCTGCTGGACTCGACGGCCTGGCCGCCGCGGGTGCCGGAGTCCCGGCGCGCGAGCTGATCGCCGGGATCTGGCGCGCGGGTGGCCATCGCGTGACGTGCTCGTGCGATCACGGTGCGGTCCCAGTGAACGGCCACTTCGTTTGCACGTATTTCGGCAGAATTCGTAATGACCCGCGCGGTGATTTCGCTCGTTTGAGCGGATGACAGCCTGTCGAGCGAGTCAGCTGGCAGCCGGGCGGTCACTTTGATGGTGTCGCTGGTTCATGCCTTGTTTCCCTCTGTCGTGACTTCTGTCGGTCTTGATCGCCCCGGGTCCGCGCGCCGACCCGCGCCGCTTCGCGCTCGAAATCCCGCCGTTGATGGGTGTCATGCTCATTTGAGCGCCCGCCGTCCCCGTAGTGAGGGATAACCCTTATCGAGGTTGCACGCTCTATTCGGTAAGACGATCACACGATGAGATGGAAGCACGTAAGCGATTGTTCGCTCTGTGTGACGGCAACGGCCCCGATGGGACGATAGGGAGGCGGGAGATGAGGGACGCCAACAGACCCGGACGCGCGCTGGCCGGACGTGACGACGAGCTCCGTTGGCTCGCCGCTCGGCTGAGTCCCGGTGCGCCCGGTGAAGGCTCCGTCATCGTCGTGCGGGGGCAAGCGGGTATCGGCAAGTCCAGCCTGCTGGACACCGCGCTGGCGGCTCTCACGGACACCGTCGTCTGCCGGGGCACCGGTGTTCCGGGTGACGGGGCCGCGGTCGCGGGGGAACTACTCGCGGAGCTGCGCCGCGCGGGCGCCCGCGTCCCGGACCCGGACGACTTCGCCGCCTGGTACGAGGCTTTCGCCGAATGGGCGGCCGGACGGCCCGCGATCGTGTTCGCCGTCGACGACGTGCACTGGTGTGACGAAGCGGTCGTGCGGTGGCTGAGCCTGATCGCCCGGCATTCCACCAGGCTGCCGGTGCGGATGATCCTGGTCCGGTCGGCCGCCGACGGGCCGGACGGCGCGGCGGAACGCCTGGCGGATCTCGAATCCTGGTACGGCACCGAAGCGCTCGACCTCGGCCCGCTGCCCGCCGAGGCGGTCGCCTCGCTCGCGCGCGAGGCCGTCGGGTCGGACCCGGGTGAGCCGTTCGTACGGCACTGCGTCGAGCAGTCCGGCGGGAATCCGTTGCTCCTGCGGGAGATGCTCGACGAACTGGGCAAGGTGGCGTCCGGGATCGCTCCCGTGGCCGGGGCCGCGGCGGGGGCGGCGCTGATCCGCTCCCTGTTCGCCGGCGTCCCCGACTACGCCAAGGCGGTCGCCACCGCCATCGCGGTGCTCGGCGGGCAGGACCTGTCACTGGTCGCCCGTCTGGCCAAAGTGCCCGCCCGCACCGCCGGCACCGCCGTCGAGCTGCTCCGGGGCAGGCACATCCTCGCCGCGGAAGGGCTTTCCTTCCGGCACGATCCGGTGCGGGAAGGACTGCTCGACGCTCTCGAACCCGCCGAACTGGGCCGGTGGCGGCGGACCGCGGCGATCCTGCTGAGCGACGCGGCCGGATCACCGGAGGAGGTGGCGGAACACCTGCTCGAACTCGCCGAGCTCGACACCTGGATGGTCGACCTGCTGCGTGACGCCGCGACCTGCGCCTGCGACCGGGGCGCGCCCTGGGACGCGCTGCGCTATCTCCGGCCCGCCGCGGCCGCCCGGCCTTCCGACGCCGGGCTGGCCGTTCAACTCGCCGAGACGGTCGCGCTGCTGGAACCGGACAGCGGATTCGACCTCCTGCGCCGCGCGCTCGAACTGCAACAGGATCCGGTGGACCAGGCCAGGGCCGCGGTGAAACTGGGCCGCGCGGCGCTCGTCGCCCGCCGCTGCGGGACCGCCGTCACCGTGCTGGACCGGGTGCTGACCGTGCTCGGCGGCGAGATGGACCAGCAGCTGCGCGGGCAGCTCGAAGGACTGTTGTGCCTGGTGGGCATCGAAGACCGCGACAGCCTGGCGAAACTCGACACCCGGATCCAGCCGCGGTCGAACAACGCGGTCGTCGACGCCAGGCATCTGGCCGTCTGTGCCGTCGTCGCCGCACTCGACGGCACCCGGCCGCGTGAAGCAGCCGAATGGGCGATGCGCGCGATCCGCGGGTACACCCCGACCACCGACGATTCGGCCGTCAGCTCCGCCGTGCTGGCCCTGCTGCTCGCGGACGAGATCGACGTCGCGAGGGACGAACTGACCAGGGCCATCGAACTCGTGCCGGCCCAGCGCAGCGAATATCTCGCCTTCCGCGGCCTGCTCGGGCACTGGTGCGGTGACCTCGCCACCGCGTCGGCCGACGCCGGACAGGCCTACGCGCTCAGCCGTCGCGCCGAAGGCCGGACCGGCGGTGTCGTCCCGCGGATCGCGTACGCGACCGTCGCGGCGCAGCAGGGCGAGACCGCGAAGGCGATGAAGTTGTTGCGGGAAGCGGATTCTCCGCAATTGTGGGAGCACACGGTGATGCGCCCGTGGTTCCAGCTCGTCGACGCGCGGGTGCATTGGGCGGCGGGAGACCGCGAGGCCGCGCTGAAGCTCTTCAACCGCTGCGGGGAGAGCCTCGCGGACGTCGGCATCGCCAACCCCCTGCTGGCGCCGTGGTGGTTCGAGGCCGCCTGCATGCTGGCCGACGAGGGACGTTTCGAGGCCGCCGCGGACCTCGCGGCCGAAGGAACCGGACCGGCACTGCGGTGGGGCACCCCGAGGGCGGTCGGGATGGCCCGGCTCGCGACCGCGGTCGCCACCCGCGGCCCCGACCGGATCGCGTTGATCGAAGAGGCGGCGGGCATCCTGGCCGGTTCACCCGCCCGGCTGGAGGAGGCGCTGGCGGAGTACCACCTCGGCCGTGCGCTCGTCGAAGCGGGGGACACCGTCGCCGCGCGCACCCGGTTGCGGCGCTGCGCCGAGCTGAGCCTGCGGACAGGGGACCGGTTCCTGCTCCGCCGCGCCCAGCGGACCGCCGCCGACGCGGGGATCCCGGGCGAGATGTCCCCGTTCGCCTCACTGAGTCCCGCGGAACGGCATATCGCCCGGCTCGCCGGACGCGGGATCAGCAACCGGGTCATCGCGGAACGGCTCTTCGTCACCGTCCGGACCATCGAGACACATCTGACGAGCGTGTACCGGAAGCTGCGGATCAGCGGGCGGACCGAACTGGCCGTGGTGCTGGAGGAGACCGAAGAGCGTCCGGCCGTCCTCGAAGGTGCCCGGTGAGCGCCGTCCGGCGGCTCGAAGCCGACGGTGCGGACGAACTCGTCGAACGCGAGACCGAACTGCGTCTGCTCACTCGCCTGATCGGGGATCTCGAGCACGGCCACGGCGGCTCCGCGGCCGTGCTCGGCCCGGCGGGCAGCGGGCGCACGGCGCTGCTGGACCAGGTCGCGTCCCTGGCCGCCGAGCGGGGACTGCAGGTGTTCACCGCGTGCGGCTCGGCCACCGAGGCGCAGCTGCCGTACGGGCTCCTTTCCCAGTTGCTGGCACCGATCCCGGAACTCGCGGACGTCCCGTGGCTGCATGCCGCGCTCTCGGACGGCACCGACGTGCAGGTCCTGCACGAACTGCTCTGCCAGCGGCTGCTGGAGTCGGCCCGGCGCTGCCCGGTCCTGCTGGTCGTCGACGATCTCATCCTGGCCGACGAGCAGTCCGAAGCCTGGCTGGCCGCCTTGCAGCGACGCCGGGGCAACGCCCCCGTGCTGCTCATCGCCGCGCACTCCGGCCCGCAGGACGCCGACGAAGCGGATCCCTTGTCGCTCGGCGGTCTTCCGTGGGAGAACCGGCATGTCGTCCGGTTACGGCCCTTGAGTGAGGCGGCGGTCCGGCGGCTGGTGCACGCGGTCCCCGCGCCGCGGCCGCCGGTGGCCGAGGTCTACGCGGCCACGCGGGGGAATCCCGCCCTGCTCGCGGAGGTGCTCGCCCGGTCGTCCGCCGGTCCGGAGATCACCGCCGTCACCGCGGACGTGCGCCGCGACACCGTGCTCGACCTGCTCGCCCGGCTGCCGTCCGATCTCGCCGCGCTGGTCCGGACGATCGCCGCGATCGGCACCCTCGACGAGGCATACCTGCGGCCGCTCGCCGGGCCGCTCGGGATGCCGCTGGGCCGGGCGCTGCGGGTGCTGGCGGACTCCGGCCTGATCGGGACCGATCCCGCCGAGCCGATGAACCCGCAGGTGGCCACCTGGGTGCTCGCCGAGACCGAAGCGGACGAGCGGGCGGGGACGCGCCGCCGGGCCGCCGAACTCGGGCATCGCCGGGCCGCCCCGGAGGAGGTCGTCGCCGGGCTGCTGCTCGGCTCGCAACCGGTCGGCGAGGCCTGGGCCTTGGAGACGCTGCACGCCGCGGCGTTGCGCCGCCGCGAAGCCGGGGATCACGCCGAAGCGGCGCGCTACTACCGGAGAGCGCTGGCCGAACCGGCGCCGCCGGGGATGTCGGCGCGGCTGCGGCTGGAACTCGAGACCGTCGAGGCGTCGTCGTGCCCGTTCACCGGAGGGCTGCGGCTGGCGAGGGCGACCAGGGTTTCCGGTGACGACACCGTCCGAACGCGACTGTCCGCTGTGGACCTGATGATGCAGCGAGGCGCCAGGGAAGACGCCTTGCGCGAGCTGGCCCTCCTGAGCGAGGCCGCGGTCGTCGATCGGGACCGCGCGGATCTGGCGGCGTTGTACTGGCTGGCCGACGGGAGCGGCGCGGGCGCCGTCCATCTCGGCATCCCCGCACTGCCGGATCTCGACCCGGCGGCACTGACCCCCGCGCAGGCGGCCGCCGCGTCCTGGCTGGCCACGATCGCCTGCCGCGACGGCAAAGCCGCCCGGCGGCTGGCCCGGCGCGCGGCGGATCCGTCCCGCGAACCCATCACCCTCTACTCGCCGCGGCTGGCGCTGGCCATCACCTTCACCCAGACCGACGACGTCCTGGAAGCGCTTTCGGTGTACGAGGAGATGATCGCGGACGCGAGCGCGGCCGGGGCGGGCGTGCCGGTGGCCCTCGGGCTCACCGGCAAGGCCTGGATCCATCTGCAGCGCGGTCGCGTGCAGGCCGCCGAGGACGCGCTCGCCGAAGCCGCCGCCGCCGGCCCACCGGACGGCTGGCCATCGACGGTCGCCACGTCGCTGAGCACGATCCAGATCGCGGCGGCCCTCACCCGCGGGGATCTCGAAGCCGCCCAGCGCGCCGTCGACGCCGCGGGCGACGGCGGGCCGCTGTACTCCGCGCCCTATCTGCTTTTCACGCGCGGGCTCCTGGAACTGGACCTGAAACGCCACCGCCGGGCGCTGGGCCTGTTCCAGGAATGCGGCAGGCGGATGAACGCGGCGGGCTGGCTGAACCCGGGCCTGGTGCCGTGGCGTTCGCATGTCGCCATCGCGGCGCAGGCGCTCGGCGACGAGCACACCGCGGCCGCGATGATCAGCGAGGAATGGCGGCTGGCGCAGAACTGGGGCACGCGCACCGCGATCGGGCGGACCCATCTGGGGGCGGGTGTCGCGGTCCGCTCCGAGGACGCGGTGTTCCGGCTGACCCAGGCGGTCAACGCGCTCCAGCAGTCGCCGGCCAGGGTGCTCTACGTCGAGGCGGTCCTGCTGCTCGCGGCCGCCCAGCTCAACCGCGGCCAGACCAGCGGCGTGCCGCGGCTGCTGCGCGAAGCCGAACGGCTGGCCACCGCGTATCAGCTCGCGTGGGCCACGTCCCGGATCGCGGACCTCGGGAAACGGCTGTCCGACCGGCCGCGGCGGTCCTACCGCACGGCGTCCCGGCGCTGGCGGGCGCTCTCGCCCGGTGCGACCGACCTCGTCCGCCGCGTGCTCGCGAATGCCTCCAACGCCGAACTGGCTGAAGAACTGGGCGTGAGCAAACGCGCCGTCGAGCTGCGGCTCACCGCGATCTACCGGCAGCTCGAGGTGACCGGGCGGGCCGAGTTGCGCGAGCTGTTCGACGCGCTGGACAAGGAGCTCTGAGCCGCCGTCATGATGATCGAGCGAGCGGATCAGCTGGCCGCGATCGCCGGGGCGGTCGCCGAGGCCCGTGCCGGGGCGGGCGAGTTCGTCGTCGTCCGCGGCGGCCTGGGGGCGGGTCGGTCCGCCCTGCTGCACGCGGCGGGGGAGGAGGCCGCCGCGCGGGGAGTGCGCGTGGTCCGGGCGGCGGCGACACCGCTGGAGCGCGGAGTCGCCCACGGCGTCGTCTGGCTGCTGCTGGAACCCTTGCTGGAGGCGGGCCGTCGCGGGGAACTGCTCACCGCGGTCCGGGCCGACAGCGAATTCCCCGACGGCCCGCCCGACGCGCGCCGCGTCCATCTCGTGCTGCACGAACTGCTGGAACTGTTCACCGAAATGGTGCGCGACACCGGCCCGGTGGCCCTGCTCGTGGACGATCTCCAATGGGCGGACGCGGCGTCGGCGCGCTGGCTCGCCTATCTGGCCAAACGGATGAGCAGGCTGCGGGTCCTCGTCGTCGCGACTCTGCTGGAGGGCGACGACTCCGCGGACGACATCGTGGTCAAGGACATCGCCCGCACCGCGGCGCGCACGATCCACGCCACCCCGCTCTCGGCCGCCGGCGTCCGGGCCTACCTGACCGCCCGCTGCGGAGCCGAACCCGACGCCGAGTTCGCGGACGCCTGCCTCGCCCGCACGGGTGGTTCGCCGATGTTGCTGGACGCGCTGGTCAACACGATGCTCGGGCACGGTCTGCGTCCGGTCGTCTCGGCCGCGGCCGAACTCGCCGCGTTGCGCCCTTCGCCCGCGGCGGCCCGGCTGACCCGCTGCCTGCGCGCCCAGCCGGACGACGTCCGCGCGGTGGCCAAGGCGATGGCCGCGCTCGGCGAGGAGACCGAGGCCGGCGTCCTCGCCGAACTCGCGGGACTCGATTCCCCGGACTTCGACGCGGCGCTGCGGGCGCTGCGGAGGCTGGGCATCGTCGAGACCCCCGCCGACGGGCTGCTGCGGTTCGCCGGCGGGATGGCCGGTGATCTCGTCGCCGATCAGCTGAGCGCCGATGAACAGGACCGGTTGCACCTGCGGGCCGCGAACGTCCTGTACCGCAACGGAAGGCCGGTCGAGCAGATCGGCCGCCAGCTGCTCGCGACGGTCGCCGAACCCGAGCCGTGGGCCGCGGACGTCCTGCGGACCGCGGCCAGTGCCGCGCTGGCGAACTCGTCGCCCCGGACGGCCGCCCAGTACCTGCGGCACGCGCTGGCGCATCCGGGCGCCGATCGCGCGGAACTGCTCGTCGATCTCGCCGCCGTCGAACGCGGCTACGACCTGCCCGCCGCCCACCGGCATCTGCATCAGGCATTGGGCCTGATGCGGGATCCGGTCGATCGCGCCTTCGCGCTCGGCCTGCTCCCGGTGGTGGCCGGACTCCGTTTCGCCGCGGATGTCCGCCGCCTCCGGCAGGTGCTCGTGGAACTGCGGGAGGTCCCGGGCCCGGCCGCGGCCGAAGCGGCGTTGCGCATGGAAGCCCGGCTTCGCTACCTCGAACGAGGAGTGCCCGGTGCCGGGGACGCGGCGGCGGACCGGCTGGCCGAACTCGGTCCCGCACCCGCGCAGGAGTCTTCGGCCCAGCGGGAACTGGTCGCGGTCCTGCTGTACCTGATGACCGTCGCGGGTGTCGCGCCCCGGGAGTCCATTGTGGACCTCGCCAGGCAGGTGCTGGCGCGGGAACCCGGTTCACCGGACCAGATGTACACCACGTTCCCGCTCACCGTGCTGGTGCTGGCGGCGGCGGATTCGCTGGAGGGAGTGGACTCCTGGCTCGCGGCGGCGTGCGGCCCCGCCGCCGACCCCGACCTCCCGACGCTGGTCGCCTGGGCGGGGCAGGCGCTGGTGGCCTCCGCCACGGGGCTGCTCGGCGTCGCCCGCGACCGCGCGCAGGCGGTGCTCGCCTCGGCGGGCCCCAGCCGGGTCGGGATCACCATGACGGCGATGCGGGTGCTGGCCGAAATCGCGATGGAGCAACGAGATCCGGCGCTCGCGCGGCTGCTCGTCGACAACCTGGAGGCCGACCACGATCCGTGGCTGCGGTCCTTGGCCTACGGCACCCTGGCGCTGACCGAGGCCAATCACACCGCGGCCGCCGAGTACTTCCTCGACTGCGTGCACCAGCTGGAACGGTTCGGGAACCGGGTGCTGCTGCCGCTGCGCGGCCAGATCGCGCTGCTGCTCGCGGCGACAGACGACCCGAAGCGGGCCGAAGCCGTCGCGCAGGGCGAGGTCGAGCGGGCGTTGTCGTGGGGCGCGCCGTCTTCGGTCGGCCGGGCGTTGCGGATCCGCGCGACGCTGCTCGATCGGGACGAGGACGCCGTCCCGGTGCTGCGCGAAGCCGCGGAAACCCTGTCCCGCTCGGGAGATCGTCTCGAACTCGCCCGCACCCTGGTCCTGCTCGGCGAACGGGCCACCGGGCCCGACGCCCGCGAATGGCTGCGGGAGGGCCGGAGCCTGGCGGCCGGATGCGGCGCGAGCTGGCTGACCGGATCCGGGGAGCCGCCGGATCAGGCGGACGGCCTGCTGACCGCGACCGAGCAGCGCGTCGTGGAACTGGCGGTGTCCGGGCGCCGCAACCGCGACATCGCGGAACTGCTGGAGGTCACGGTGCGCGCGGTGGAGAAGCACCTCACCAGTTCGTACCGCAAGCTGGGCATCACCGGCCGCGCCCAGCTGGCCGCGGCGATGCGGGGCCACCGGGCGGGGTGAATGCCGGTCAGGATCCGGTGGGCGCCGCCGTGTCGAGGCGGCCCTGCAGCCACGCCGCGGCCAGCTCCACACGGGAATGACTGCCGGTGCGCTCGAACAGCGACGTCAGCCGCGCTTCGACGCGTTTCTCGCTGACCTGCAGCGCGGCCGCGATCTGCCGGTTCGTGTGGCCGCTCGCGATCAGGCCGACGATGTGGCGCTCCAAGGGATCCAGCGCCGCCCGGTCGGTCCGGTCCGCCTGCTCCGGCGAGACGGCGATGCGGTGCCGGTCGAGCAGCGCCGAAACGGACGCCAGCTCGGCGACCGCGCCGAGCCGCTCCAGCGTCCGGCGCGCTTCCAGCAGCGACGGCGCGGGAACCGGGCTCACCTCGCCGAACGCCGTGCACGCCTCGGCGATCCGGAACACGTCGCCGGACTGCCGGGCCAGTTTGACCCCCGCGTGCACCGATTCCCTGTCCCCGCGCACGAGACCGCCGCACACCAGGGCCGCCTCCTGGACCGACGCGGTCGGGCATCGGGTCGCGAGGTTCTCCAATTCGGCCAGCAGACGGGTCACGGTCTCGGTGTCACCTTGACGCCGCGCGCCGTACAGGAGCCGCGCGAGAAGCCGTTCCATACCCGCGCGCACGCCGCGTTCGCGGCAGTCGAGGTAATCCCGCCAGCCGCGCTCCACCGCCTCGTCGTGCCGTCCTTCGGTTTGGCGCAGCCGGCAGCGGACCCAGGCGGCACAGGCGTCGACGGACGTCCGGAAAGGCAAGCGGCGCAACCAATCCGCCGCTCGTTCCGGCTGATCGCGCTGGGCGCAGATCTCCGCGGCGAACACACTCGCGAACCGGTGGCGACGGGGTGGATCCCACCACAGGCGGTCGCCTTCGAGTCGCCGCGCCAGCGACAGCGCCGTGTCCCACTCGCCTTCGCGGTAGGCCTGCCGGACGGCGTGCCAGTCGCACGAGAACCCGGTCGAGGGCGGCTGGTACCGGCCGCGCAGCAGGACCTTCAGCACGCTGACCGTGTCGAGGACCTCGGCGGCCTCGGCGACGTCCTCGTGCGGCGGCATCTCCGTCGATACCAGCCATTCTTCGGCAGGCCTGCCACCGTCGCCGGGCAACGAGCCGAGCAGGATCCCGGCGCCGAGGGCGAACAGACGGTCGTCCTCGGCGCCGCAGGCACGCGCGAGCGCCCGGACCGCCTCGGCGGCCACCGGCCGGTCGGCCCGGTTGACCGCGTCCAGCAGGCGGTGGCATTCGTGAGCCGAGCCGAGGGCGCGGGCGACCTCGACGGCCAGCGATCGTACGACGTCGAGTTCGGCGAGCCGCTGATCGTGGGCGAGAGCACCCAGCCAGCACAGCAGCGCGGTGACGGACAGCCGTGCGGACGGCTCGGCGTCGGCGAGTCGCGGTGCGACGACGGTGGCGAGGTCGTCGGCCAGCGTGCCGTACTCACCGGCCGCGAGGCTGTCCGCGAGCAGCGCACGGAGCGTTTCGGGGAAGCGGGCGTCGGCCGGCGCGAGCAGCCGCAGCGCCGCCCTCCGGTAACGGCGGGCCGTTGGCAGGTCGGCGTTCGCCGCAGCTTCCAGCAGCGGGCTCGCGGCCTCGGGATCCGGCGGCGACGGCGGAAGCTCCGCGAGATGCGGGGCGATCTCGGCGGATCGCCGCTCCCGGACGATCCGCCGGTGCAGCACGGTGCGCCAGCGCGCGCCGTGCTCCAGCCGGAGCCTGTCGGCCAGGGCGGGGACGGCGAACTCGATCGCGCTGTCGGTACCGGTACCGGTGCCGCTGCCGGTGCCGGTGCCGGTGCGAAGGATCCCGGCCCGGACCAGATCGTCGAGGGCCTGTCCCACGATGGACGGCGTCATTCCCGCCGCGGAGGCCAGCCAAGGCAGTCTTTCGAGGGTGACGGCGCTTTGTTCGCCCAGCACCGCGATGATGGCGGCCAGCCGCCGGGCGCGCGGCCCGAGCCGTCGCAGGCGGAGCGTCTCGGGATGCCCGCCGGGCAGCACGATCGGCGTTCCCGCGCCGATCAGGCACACGTGCTCGTCGATGACCGCCAGCCTGCCGGTGGCGCGCAGGCCCGCGACCGTCGCGCCGACCGTGCCGGGATTGCCGAACAGCGGTCCGAGCGCGGCGCGCACCGCCGTGACGAGCGCGGGATCGCTCGCGATCCGCCCGGCACGGGTCGTCCAGCCGGGCAGCAGTGCCGTCGTCTCCGCGGCGGTCAGCGGCCGGAGACCGATCGTGCAGTCGGCCACGGCGAACACCTTGCCGACCGGACCGTCCCGCCTGCCCCGGCCGGTCACGGTCGCGACGGTGACCGCCCCGGTGGCGCGGGCGCCCTCGGCGACCAGGGTGAGCACGGTGGCGAGCTCCGGCGGCAGCAGGTCGAAGTCGTCGAACAGCAGCACGATGCGGCCGCGCGGGGCGAGCGTGGCGAGGACGGTGACCAGATCGTGGGCCGTCGTCTGCGGTCCGGCGCCGGAACCCGATTCGAGCCGGGTTCGCAGCCAGGCGACCGCGCTGAGCATGCTGACCAGCTCGGGGCGGTCGAGGACGGTGATCAGCTCGGCCAGCTGGGTCGTCAGCCGGAGGAGGACGGTCCTGGGCTCAAGGCCGGCGGGCACGGCCAGCACGGCGGCACCGGAGCGGCGGCCGCGCTGGGCGAGACCGGAGAGAACGGTGCTGCGGCCACTGCCCGAAGGCCCGTGCACCACCCAGATCGCGCCGGGCCCGGTGAGCACCCGGTCCAACGCGGCCTGCGCGTCCTCCGGTCCGGCGCTCGTGACGGCCGTCGCTCCCATTTCCCTCCTCGGCCGTCGCGGGACCACGGCGCGGCCGGGCGACGGTCGCTCCGAGCATGGCGCAAGGAGGACCGTTCGGTCGGGAGGTCAAGCGGCCGGGGCACCTTCGGCCAGCATAGTTGCCCCGGCGGACCACGGTCGGCCGCTCTTCGGGACGGTCCGTGGCAGTGCGGAAGGGAACGTCACTTCGTCATGAGGGGGCTGGGTGTACTGCGGAGGTCGCAGCCAGGTCCGTGAAGGCCTCCTTCCCTACCTTGAGAGTAGGGAAGAGA
>NZ_CP150484.1:6637963-6657412 GCF_037997115.1 Amycolatopsis coloradensis | reverse complement strand
AGGTGCTCCTTCCCCTGGTTCCCTACCTTGAGAGTAGGGAAGGAGGCCTTCACGTCGTTCCTGGCCGGTCACCTGGCCTAGGTCCGTGAAGGACCGCTTCATGTACTTCGGACCCTGCGCGACGCCCACGAAGTCACGGCAGCGGGCTCGGAGCGGGCCGCGGAGGCGGCACGTCGGTCTCGATCACCTTCGGCACGCCCCGCAGGCTCCGCAGCGCCACCAGCGCGAGGATCGTCATCACCGCCGCGCTGCCCAGCATGCTCGTCCGGATGCCGCCGACGAACGACTCCTCGGCGGCCGTGCGGACCGCCGTCGCCACCGGTTCGGGCAGGCCGGTCGCGACCGCCGCGGTGGCGCTGAACGATTCCCGCACCTGGGCGGCCAGATCGGGCGGCACTCCGGCGGGCAGCGTCAGTTCGGCGTGGTAGACGGCGGACAGCACGCTGCCGACCACCGCGATCCCGAGTGAACCGCCGAGTTCGTAGGCGGTGGCGGAGATCGCCGACGCGGCACCGGCGCGGTCGCGAGGCACCGTGCCGAGGATGGTGTCGCCGGTGACGGTCAGCGTGAGCCCGGCGCCCGCGCCGAAGGCCACCTGCGCGGCCAGCACCAGCAGGTACGGCGAGTCCGTGCTCACCGCGCCGAACAGCCCGAAGCCGATCGACGCCAGCGCCAGCCCGCCCGAGACCGTCGGTGCCCGGCCGAACCGGCGCACCGCCTTGGCCGCCACGACACCGCCCGCGACGAGCGCGGCGACGGCGCCGGGCACGAACGCCAGCCCGGAGCGCAGCGGGCTCCAGCCCAGCACGAGCTGGAAGTACTGGCTCGAGATCAGCGCGAACGCCGACATCGTGAACACCGACACCAGATTCGAGCCGACCGACGCCGAGAAACCCCTGCGCCGGAACAGATCGAGATCGATCAGCGGCTGCTCCAGCCGGCGCTGGCGTCTGCCGAACCACAGTAGCGACGCGCCTCCGAGAGCGAACGCGCCGAGCACCTCCGGATACCAAAGCCCGACGTAGAACGCGCCTTTCAGCGCGTACACCACGGCGACCAGCCCGACGATGGACAGCAGCACACTGGGCAGATCGAGCCGCAACCGGCCGCTGGACCTGGACTCCGGTACGACGCGCGCGGCGCCGAGAATCAGCAGGGCCACCGGGATGTTGACGAGGAACACCGAACCCCACCAGAAGTGTTCCAGCAGGACCCCGCCGACGATCGGGCCGATGGCGAAACCCGCGGCCGAAACCCCGGCGGTGACCCCGACCGCGGCGGTTCGCGCTCGCTGCGTGGTGAAAACCGCGCGCAGCAAGGAAGTCGTCGAAGGCAAGACGGCGGCACCCGCGACACCCAGCAGCGCGCGGGCCACGATGAGCAGTTCGGCGCTCGGGGCGTAGGCCGCCACCAGCGAGCCCAGCGCGAACGCGGCGACGCCGATCAGGAGCACCCGGCGCCTGCCGAACCGGTCGCCGAAATTGCCCATGGTCACCAGCAGACCGCCCATGGCGAACCCGTAGACGTCCGCGATCCACAGCAGTTCCTCGGCCGACGCGCCGAGCTGCGTGGTCAGCGCGGGGACCGCCAGATGCAGCACGGTCATGTCGATCGCGACCATCAGCTGCGCCAGGCAGGACACCATGATCGTCGCGACGTCGCGGACCTTGGTGCTCATGCGGCCACCGCCTCTCGCGGGCGGGGACGCCGTCTCGGCTTCAGGGTGTCCCGGAGATCGGCGCGCAGCAGGGTGAACGCCGACGTCAGCCCGGGCAGCCGGTGCAGCAGGTGGTCCGGACCGGCGACGAGGACCCGGCCGACGCCGAGCGTGGCGAACCGGTGGACCAGCCCCGGCAGCCGGACCGCGTTGACCGTCGACTCCAGCAGGAGCGACGCCGCCTCGTCGCCGGTCCGGACCGGCTCACCGTCCTGATCGGACACGATCGGCAGCTCCGGGTCGGCGAAACCGAACCCGCCGAAGACCTCTTCCGCCAGCCTGTCGCGCAACCCGCCGAGCATCCGCGCGTGCGCCGCGGGACGCATGGTGGTGAGCGCGTAGCCGCCGGCGGCCCGGACGCGCCGGACGAATTCGTCCCAATCGGACTCGCGTAGCGTCACCAGGTGGACCTCGTCGTCGAACCGGCCGGAGAGTTCGTGGCCGATCCCGTCGAGGATCCCGCCGAGCGCCGCCTCCGGCGTGCGCACGATGAACTGGCTGACGAGATCCTGGTGCGCCGTCTCGAAGTATTCCCGTTCCCGCCGGGCGACGGCGTCGACGAGCCGGACGAGATCCGCCACGGGAAGGGCGCCGGCGCGGACCACGGCGGCGCGTTCACCGAAGCTGGCGCCGCCGACCGCGACCGGCACCAGCCCGTGCTCCCGCTCGGCGCGTTCGGCCAGCGCCAGCGACGCGAGCACGAACGCGATCTGGGTGTGCTCGTTGTACTCCTCGTCCGTTCTGGCGAGCGGATCCAGCAGGGAGCGGCCGAGCGCGTGCTCCGCCACGCCGAGCAGGCGCCGGGCCAGGGGATCGATGACGAGGAAGCGGCCCAGTTCGCGAGCACGGGCCGGGCCCATGCCGGGGAACAGGACGGCATCGGTGGAACTTTCCACTGCGCACACCCGGTTTCGTGGTGGGGATCAGAGTTGTTCGGCGGCGGCGAATTGCTCGAGCCGCTTCCGGTCCGGTTTCCCGTTGCGGTTCAACGGGAACTGATCGGTGACGAGGACGCGGTTCGGCTGCTCGGCAGGCGGCAGCACACCGCAGATCCGGTCGCGCCAGTAGCGCGAGTCCCGCCGCGCGTCGTCCTCGACGACGAAGACCAGGCTCGACCCGCGCCGCTGGTCGGGCAGCGCGACGATCTTCGCGGAGCAGCCTTCTCCGGCCAGCCGGTGCTCGATCACCTCGGGGTGCAGGGTGTGCCCGTTGCGGTGCACCGCCCGTTTGCGCCCGACGACGAACAGGTTCCCGTCCGCGTCGAGACGGCCGAGGTCGCCGGTCGCGTACCAGCCGCGGTCGACGGGGATCACCTGTCCGGCGGCGTCGAGGTAGCCCTCCATGAGGTCCGGGTCGAGGACGAACAGTTCGCCGATCTCGCCGTGGGGCAGCACGGTGCCGTCGTCGGCGCGGACCTCCAGGGCCAGCCCATCGACGATTTGCCCGCAGCCACGCGGGTTCCCGATGTTGGCGAAGGCCACGTTGCCCATTTCGGTGCTGCCGTAGCTGTCGAGCAGCGGCATGCCGAACAGCTCTTCGGACTGTTCCACGACGCCGGGTTCGAGCGGCGCGGCGCCACTGCACAGCATGCGCACCCGGGAGAATTCCTCTTTGAGCGCGGGACGTTTGCCGATGATGTTGAACAGGCTGCGATAGGTGGACGGCGTCGCGTCGACCACCGTGGCCCCCGCGCGTCCGGCCAGGCGCAGTGCCCGGTCGGGGCGGCGGTAGGGCGCGATCACCAGCGAGCAGTCCCGCAGCCACGCGATCATCACCATCGAAAGGCCGTACTGATGGTTGAACGGCAGCAGCGGCAGGAGGACGTCGTCGGCGACGTGGCCGACGAGATCGGCGTTACGCTCGAGGTTCTTCAGGAACCGCGCGCCGTTCTTCGCGACACCCTTGGGGACGCCGGTCGAACCGGACGACCACATCACGAGACTGTCGGGCAGCTTCTCCCAGACGTCGAAACGCAACTGGACGTCCGTCGGGGCCCGGTCGGCGGCGGCCACCATGATCTCGTAGGTGTAGGCCGACGGCGCGTCCGGCGGCATCGGCGCGTCGTCGTCGACGACGGCCAGCACGACACCGGAGCCGGCGATCGTTTCGGCGGTGCGGTCGGCGTGCTCCATGTGGTCGACGAGCACCACCGACGCGCCGACGTGCATCAGCGCGACGAGGATCGTCAGATAGGCCAGCGTGTTGTCGGCCTTGAGCAGGACACGGTCACCGGAGCCGACGCCGCGGTCCCGCAGCACCTCGGCGACGCGGAGGGCCTGCTGTTCGAAGGCCGCGCCGCCGGTGACCGCGTCGGGGGAATAGATCTTCGCGAACATGGGGAAGTCCTTTCCGCTGTCAATCCAGGCTCACCGGGGCGATTTCGTCGAACACGTCGCCGGGACCGGGGTTGTCCGGGTGGGTGCCGCCGCCCAGGTGCTCGACGACGCCCCACACGGCGTTCAGCGCGGTGGTGACCGCGCTCTCGGAGAAACCGGCGATCCACGCGACGTCGTCGCCGGCGAGGAAGAAGCCGCGGTGGTGCTCGGCGGCGTCACGCTGCATGAACTGGGTGAACAGGCGCCGCTGGTAGCGGTAGCTGCCGGGAAGGCAGGATTTGAAGGCGCCCTTGAAATGCGGCTGCGTCTCCCAGGTGATCGCGATCGGCGGGCCGATCATATGCGACCGGATGTCGACACCCGGATAGATCTTGGCCAGCGCGGAGAGCATCACGTCGAGCCGCTCGTCCGGGCTCAGCGACGCGACCTTGAGCGAGTCGTCGTTCCAGGTGTAGGACAGCAGCATCGTGCCGGGCTCGTCGGGGCCGTTGTCGATCAGGTAGACCCCGCGCGGGATGCGGTCGGTGAGCGTCGTGCTCATCACGTCGCGGCCGGTCTCCGGGTCCTGGTCGAGCCAGAACGGCCGGTCGGTGATGACGAACAGTTTCGACGCGCCCATGTAGTGGGTGCGCTCCAGCGCGGTCCAGACCGGCTGCGGCAGCAGGGCGTCGTCGCTCTTCATCCCCGAGAGCAGGTTCCAGTTCTGCGCGGCGAAGATCGCCGCCGGGTACGTGCGCACGTCGCGGTTCGCGTCCTCGATGGTGAACCCGCGGCCGGTGCGGTCGATCCGCACCACCGCCGGGCGCGGTTCGCCGCCGTGCAGGCTTTCCAGTGACGTGCCGGACGGCCAGTACTCGAGGTCGGCGGGTTCGTCCGCCCACAGCCCGAGCGGCAGCTGCTGGCAGCCGCCGAGGATCCGGTGGTGCTCGTCGCTGGTGTCGGTGCAGATCACCCGCAGGATTTCGAGCGCGGAGTTGGGGAAGTCGGTGTCCCAGCCGCCGCAGCCGAAGCCGACCTGGCCGAAGATCTCGCGGTGCTCGAAGGACGAGAACAGCGGCGACGAGGTCAGGAAGCCGTAGAACGACACGTTGTCGAACTTGGTGACCAAGTGGTTCCACAGTGCCTTGATGGTCGTGATGTCCCGGCGCCGGATGGCGTCCTCCATCAGCGACATGTCGGCCTGCTCCTGGAGCGTCTTCGTCCAGGCGTCGTTGACCTCGCGGTACACCGGCGGCAGGTCGGCGGACGTGCGTGCCCAGTGGTTCTCGCCGTGCAGGTTGATCACCGTGCTCGGCGACGCGGGGGAGAGCGGGTTGGGGAACGGCGTCGTCTCCAAACCCACCTTGTCGATGTAGTGGAACAGCGCCCCGGCGGACGGCGGGAACCGCATCGCGCCCAGTTCGGCGACGGCGTCCGGGTAACCGGGCAGGCTCACCGACCGCATCCGGCCGCCGAGCTGCTCGGCCTCGTAGATCACCGGTTTGAGGCCGAGCTTCATCAGCTCGTAGGCGGCCACCATCCCGGACAGGCCGCCGCCGATCACCGCGACCTCGGTGCCGTGCGCCTGGCGCGGCACCCGGCCGAGACCGGCGGGATGGCGGATCCAGTCGTCGTAGGCGAACGGGAAATCGGGGCACAGCATGCTCGTCGGCGGCGCCGCCTCGGCGCGGGGGCCGGGCAGGATGCGTTCTTCGACGGGAGACAGGGTCATCGGCGTTACCTCCGGCACTGGTGTCTGGCGTCGCGCGGACGACCGCGGGCCGGCACGGCGGACGCCGGCGTTCTCGTGCGGCTACGGGTCTCGGCGCTGAAATCCGGTTCGCCGAAAACCACGTTAACGATTCCGTCCCGGCGCGCCGGATACCTTTTCCACCGCTTGCCCACGGCGCGGAAACCGGGCAGGGGAGCGGCCGGTTACCCGGCGGTGGAACAGTTCCGCCCCGCCCGCGAGGGCCGCTGTGGCTAGCTGGACCGCGACTTCCCTGTGCCGGGCGACCCGAGGTGGCGAGTGCGCGCATGACCGAGCTGGATTCCCTGCGACGGCTGGAAAGCAGGCCGCGCGCCGAGCGGCGCCGCACGCTGCTGGGCCTGGTGCGCCGGGCGACGTCGGCGGTGCTGGACGGGCCGCTCCCGCCCGGCCGCACCTTCGCCGATCTCGGGTTCGATTCCCTGCTGGCGGTGAAGCTGCACGCGTGGCTGACCGCCGAGACCGGCCTCGAACTCCCGGTGACTCTCGCCTATGACCATCCCGGACCCGAATCGCTGGCGGACTTCCTCGACGAGTGCCTCTTCGGAGTCAAGGCCGCGGACACCGGGGAAGGAAGTGCGGTCACCGGCGAACCGATCGTGATCGTCGGCATCGGCTGCCGCTTCCCCGGCGGCGCGGACTCACCAGAGGGCCTGTGGTCCCTTGTGGACGAAGGCAGGGAAGTGGTCACGGAATTCCCCCGTGACCGCGGCTGGGACGTCGACGGTCTCTACGACCCGCGACCGGGTACCCCGGGCAAGACCTACGTGCGCCACGGCGGATTCCTGCCCGGCGCGGCCGAATTCGACGCCGGGTTCTTCGGGATCTCGCCGCGCGAGGCACTGGCGATGGACCCGCAGCAACGGCTGGTCCTGGAGACGGCGTGGGAGGCGCTGGAACGCGCCGGGATCGATGCCGGAACCCTGACGGGCAGCCGGACCGGAGTGTTCGTCGGCGCCGAGCCACAGGAATACGGCACCCGCCTGGCCGACGCACCCGAAGGTCTCGACGNGTTCGTCGGCGCCGAGCCACAGGAATACGGCACCCGCCTGGCCGACGCACCCGAAGGTCTCGACGGGCTCCTGCTCACCGGCAGCGCGCCGAGCGTCGTCTCCGGAAGGATCGCGTACACCCTCGGCCTGCAGGGACCGGCGTTGACCGTCGACACCGCCTGCTCCGGCTCGCTGGTCGCGTTGCATCTCGCGGTCCGCGCGCTGCGGAACGGTGAATGCGGCCTCGCGCTCGCCGGTGGGGTCGCCGTACTCGGCACCCCCGGCCCGTTCGTGGCTTTCTCGAACCAGCGTGGTCTGGCGCCGGACGGGCGGTGCAAGCCGTTCTCGGCCGCGGCGGATGGTACCGCGTGGGCCGAAGGTGCCGGGATGTTCGTCCTCGAAAGGCTTTCCGACGCCGAACGGCACGGACATCCGGTGCTCGCGGTGATCCGGGGGAGCGCGGTCAACTCCGACGGCGCGTCGAACGGGCTCACCGCGCCGAACGGCCCGTCTCAGCAGCGGGTGATCCGCGCCGCGCTGGCCGACGCCGGACTGTCGGCGTCCACTGTGGACGCCGTCGAGGCGCACGGCACAGGGACCACGCTCGGCGACCCGATCGAGGCGCAGGCGCTGCTCGCGACCTACGGCCGGGACCGGGAAACACCGCTGTGGCTGGGTTCGGTGAAGGCCAACATCGGGCACGCGCAGGCGGCCGCGGGGGCGGCCGGGGTGATCAAGATGATCATGGCGCTGCGTCACGGCCGGTTGCCGCGATCTCTGCACGGTGCCGATCCGACCCCGGCGGTCGACTGGTCCGCCGGCGCGGTCTCCCTGCTGGCCGAGCCGGTCGACTGGCCCCGTGGCGGGGAACCGCGCCGGGCCGCCGTCTCGTCGTTCGGCATCTCCGGCACGAACGCCCACCTGATCCTGGAGGAACCGGCACCCGTCGCGACCGCCGAGCCCTCGCCCTCAGCGCCCTCGCCGGTCGCCGTCGCGTTCTCGGCCGCCGATCCGGACGCGTTGCGGGCCCACGCGGCACAGCTGGCCGCCGTCGACGCGAATCCGGTGGACCTCGCCTTCTCGCTCGCCAAGACCCGGGCGACACTGACCGAACGCGCCTTCGTCCTGGCGCCGGACGCCGCGAGCCTGACGGAAGCACTGACCGCGTGCGACGAACGAGTGCTCCGCGGCGGCCCGCTCCAGGAGCCCGCCGAACTCGCGTACCTGTTCACCGGGCAGGGTGCCCAGCGCGTCGCGATGGGCCGCGAGCTCTATGACGCTTACGACGGCTATGCCGAGGCTTTCGACGAGGTCTGCGCGCATGTCGACCTGCAGCTCGATCCGCCGCTGCGGGACGTGGTGTTCGGCGAGGCCGACCCGGCGATGCTCGACCGCACCGACTACGCGCAGCCCGCGTTGTTCGCCGTCGAGGTCGCCCTGTTCCGGCTGCTGGAGTCCTGGGGCGTCGCTCCGGCCTACCTGTGCGGGCATTCGGTCGGTGAGTTCGCGGCCGCGCACGTCGCCGGTGTGCTGTCACTGTCCGACGCGGCGATGCTGGTGACCGCACGCGGAAGGCTCATGCGTGAGCTGCCCGAAGGCGGCGCGATGGTGTCCCTGCGTGCCTCCGAGGAAGCCGCTCGCGCGCTGCTGGCCGGGCACGAGCGGCGCGCCGGGATCGCGGCGGTCAACGGTACGGACGCGGTCGTGCTGTCCGGTGATCGCGACGCGCTGGAGACGGCGATCAGCGGGTTCGACGGCAAGGTCAAGTGGCTCAACGTCAGCCACGCGTTCCACTCGCCGTTGATGCGGGACATGCTCGACGACTTCGCCCGGATCGCGCGACTCGCCGACTACCACCCCGCGACCCTGCCCATCGTTTCGACGGTCACCGGCGAGATCGGCGGGCACGATTCGGCCGAATACTGGATCCGCCACGTCGAAGCGACCGTCCGCTTCGCCGACGCGTTGCGTGTCCTGCGGGACAACGGCTGCGGCACCTACCTGGAGCTGGGCCCGGACGGCGTCCTCTCGGCGCTGGTCGAAGACGGTGTCGCGCGCCCGTTGCTCCGCCGCGACCGGCCCGAAGTCCCCGAACTCCTGACCGCGCTGGGCACCGCCCACGTCCGCGGGGTGGACGTCGACTTCGCCGCGCTCGTCCCGGGCGGGCGCCGGATCGACTTGCCGACCTACCCGTTCCAGCGGTCGAAGTACTGGCTCACGCCCGGCCAGGGCCGTGACGCGCGCGGCCTCGGCCTGCGCCGCGCCGAACACCCGCTCCTCGGGGCGGTCGTCGCGGTGCCCGGCGGTGACACCGTGTTCACCGCGCGGCTTTCGACGGACGACCAGCCCTGGCTGGACGGTCACCGGGTCGGGGACGACCTCCTCTTCCCCGGCACCGGTTTCCTCGAACTCGCCTTGCACGCCGGTACCGAGACGGGCTGCGGGCGGGTGGAGGAGCTGACCCTGGGCGCCCCGCTCGTGCTGTCGGCCGCGGCCGAGGTGCAGGTGGTGGTGGCCGCCGCGGACGACGACGGCCGCCGCGCGGTCACCGTCCATTCGCGACCGGAGCACGGCGAGGAGTGGACGCGGCACGCGAACGGCACACTCGTTCCTGAGACCGATGCCGTCCCCGCTGCTGTCGAGTGGCCACCTCCGGGAGTAGCCCAGTCCCTGGAAGGCTTCTACGACGACCTGCCAGGCTTCGGCTACGAAGGCGTGTTCCGTGGCCTGAGGGCGGTGTGGATCGACGGCGACGACGTCCACGCCGAGGTCACGCTTCCCGCGGACGAGGACGGCGGCTTCGGCATCCATCCGGCCCTACTGGACGCCGGGCTGCACGCGATGTTCTTCCGTGAGTCGGCGGAATCCGCCGGCGGGCTGCCCTTCTCCTGGTCGGACGTCCGCCTGCGGGCCGGCGGCGCGACCGCGCTGCGGCTGCGGATCACGTTCCAGTCGGCGGACACCGTGTCGCTGGTCGCCGTCGATCCGTCGGGTGCCGAGGTGCTGAGCGTCGGCTCGCTGACCGTCCGTCGCCCGGTCGCCCGCGGCCGGGAAGTCCCCAGTGGACTGTTCACTGTGGACTGGACGCCGATCGCGGTCGCGGAACCGGTGGCGTGCACGGCGTATCCGGAGGTCGTCCCCGGCAAGCCCGCGGTGCTGTCGGTGCTGCCCGAAGGCGACCCGGTCTCGTCGGCGCACGAACTCGCCGCCCGTGTCCTGGAAGTGCTCCAGGACTGGGTGACGCGGGTAGAGTCCACATTGGTCGTCCACACGCGACACGCGGCGGGGCCGGACGCCACGGATCCGGCGGCCGCGTCGGTCTGGGGCCTGGTGCGCAGCGCTCAGGCCGAGCACCAGGGCCGGTTCGTCCTCGTCGACGGCGAGGCCGAAGACGTGCCGATGGCCGTGGCGACCGGGGAACCGCAGGTCGCCGTGCGCGACGGCGTCCCGCTCGTGCCGCGGATCGCCGAGGCGGGCGCGGGAGTCCTGCTGCCGCCCGGCGGGCCATGGCGGCTGGGCAAATCCGGGGAGGGCACGGTCGACGACCTCGTCCTGGAGACCGCCGGCGAGCCGGACCTCGGACCGGACGACGTGCGCATCGCCGTCCGCGCGGCGGGGCTGAACTTCCGTGACGTGCTGAACGTCCTGGGCATGTACCCGGGTGAGGCCGGGCCGCTGGGCTGCGAGATCGCCGGGACCGTGCTGGCCACCGGCGCCGCGGTGACCGATCTGGCGCCGGGCGACCGCGTGATGGGCATGGTGCACGGCGGGATCGGCCCGGTCGCCGTCGGCGAACGCCCGTTCCTGACGCGGGTTCCGGACGCCTGGACCGACGAGCAGGCCGCGACCGTGCCGCTCGTCTTCCTGACCGCCTACTACGCGCTGGTCGACTTGGCCTGCCTGAAGGCGGGCGAGTCGATCCTGATCCATTCGGCCGCGGGCGGGGTCGGGATGGCCGCGACCCAGCTCGCGCGTCATCTGGGCGCCGAGGTGTTCGGCACCGCGAGCGAGGGCAAGCAGCACGTCCTGCGCGCGGCCGGGCTGCCCTCGGACCACATCGCTTCCTCGCGGACCCTCGACTTCGCCGAAGCCTTCCGGACCGCGACCGGCGGACGCGGGGTCGACGTCGTGCTCAACTCCCTCGCGGGCGAGTTCGTCGACGCCTCCCTCGGCGTGACCGCGTCCGGCGGCCGGTTCCTCGAAATGGGCAAGACCGACGTCCGCGAACCGGAGAACGTCGCCTACCGCGCCTTCGACCTGATCGAAGCGGGCCGGACCCGCACCGCCGAGATCTGGGCCGAGCTGATCGCGCTGTTCGACCAGGGCGCGCTCACCCCGTTGCCGGTGCGGACCTGGGACGTCCGGCACGCGCCCGACGCGTTCCGGTTCGTCAGCCAGGCCAGGCATGTCGGCAAGGTCGCGCTCACCGTCCCGCGAGCGCTGGACCCGGACCGGACGGTGCTCGTCACCGGCGGTACCGGCGGGCTCGGGGCGCTCGTCGCGCGGCATCTCGTGACCACGCACGGAGTCCGCAGGCTGCTGCTCACCAGTCGCCGCGGCCCGGACGCGCCGGGGGCGGGAGAACTGGCGGCGGAGCTCACCGGTCTGGGCGCCGAAGTCCGGGTCGTGGCCTGTGACGTCGCCGATCGGGACGCGCTCGCCGCGCTGCTGGACGGAGTCGAGCTGACCGGCGTCGTGCACACCGCGGGTGTCCTCGACGACGGCGTGCTGACCGGCCTGACTCCCGAGAGGCTGGCGAAAGTGTTGCGCCCCAAAGCGGACGCGGCCTGGCACCTGCACGAACTCACCCTCGGCCACGACCTCGCGCTCTTCGCGCTCTACTCGTCGGTGTCCGGGATCATCGGTTCGGCGGGCCAGGCTTCCTACGCAGCCGCCAACACGTTCCTGGACGCCTTGGCGGCCCATCGCAGGACACAAGGCTTGCCCGCGATCTCGCTCGCGTGGGGACTCTGGCGGGAGGGCATGGGCAGCGAGCTGGCCGAGAACGACGTCGACCGCATGGCCCGCGAAGGCCTGCCGCCGCTGACCGCGGAGTCCGGGCTGGCCCTGTTCGACACCGCCCTCGACGGCGGGTTCATCGCCGTCCTGCCGATCGAACTGGACCGCGCCGCGTTGCGCGCCCACGCCAGGACCACCGAAGTGGCGCCTGTGCTGCGCGGTCTCGCGAAGGTCACCGCCCGGCGCGCGGCGGCGCCCGGGACCACGGGCGGCGCCGGTCTCGGCGAGCGGCTCACGGCACTGCCCGACGAAGAACGCACGGCTCTTCTGGTCGATCTGGTGCGGCACAACGCCGCAGCCGTCCTCGGGCACGAGGCGGGCGGCATGATCGATCCGGCACGCGCGTTCAAGGACCTCGGATTCGACTCGCTGACGTCGGTGGAACTGCGCAACCGGATCAACACCGTCACCGGGCTGCGGCTCTCGGCCACCGCGGTGTTCGACCATCCGACCGTCGCCACGCTCGCCGGCCACCTGCTGTCGGAACTGGCTCCGCCTTCGCTCAGCGCGGCCGACGCGGTGCTCGCCGAACTCGACCGGCTCGAAGAACGCTTGACCGCGGTCGACGACGACGGCCGGACCGCGGTCGCCGGACGCCTGCGGACGCTGCTCGACGGCATCACCGCGCCGGGGACCGGCGTCGGCGGACGGCTGGAGGACGCGACCGCGGACGAGGTCGTCGACTTCCTGGCCACCGAACTGGGGATTTCGTGATGGCGGACAAGAAAGCCGTCGCCAAGGTGCTGGCCGACATCGAGCGGCTGAGCGAACGCCTCGGCGATCTGGACCCCGAAGACCGCAAGAAGGTCGCCAAGCCGCTGAAGAAGCTGCTGCTGGCCTACGCGGCGGGCGACAAGGACGACGAATTCGACGACCTGCTCTTCGACGCCGCTGTCGACAAGGTCTTCGACTTCCTCACCGACGAGATCTTCTGACCACCGAGCGAGGGTGTGATGGCGGACCAAGAGAAGCTTCTCGACCTGCTGAAGCGGGTGACCGGGGACCTGCACCGGACCCGGGAACGGCTGCGTGACGCCGAGGACGGACGGCACGAGCCGATCGCGATCGTCGGCATGGCCTGCCGGTTCCCCGGCGGGGCCGACACGCCCGCGGCGCTGTGGGATCTGGTCGAGGGTGGCCGCGAGGGCATCGGCGAGTTCCCTGCCGACCGCGGCTGGGACACCTCCGGCCTGTTCGACGACGACCCCGACCGGCGCGGCACCACCTACGTGCGCACCGGTGGTTTCCTGCCCGGTGCCGCCGGATTCGACGCCGAGTTCTTCGGGATCTCGCCGCGTGAGGCGCTGGCCATGGAACCGCAGCAGCGGCTGCTGCTGGAGGTCGGCTGGGAGGCCGTCGAACGCGCCGGCCTCGACCCGGCAGCGCTGCGCGGCAGCCCCACCGGTGTCTACGTCGGCGTCTCCGCGCAGGAGTACGGGCCGCGCCTGCACAATCCGGGCGACACGGTGGACGGCTACCTGCTCACCGGCACCACCTGCAGTGTCCACTCCGGACGGATCGCCTACCAGCTCGGCCTGGAGGGCCCGGCGGTCTCGATCGACACGGCGTGTTCGTCGTCGCTGGTCGCGGTGCACGCGGCGGTGCGCGGGCTGCGCGCGGGAGAGTGCACGCTCGCCCTCGCCGGTGGCGTCAACCTGATGGCCTCGCCGGGGATCTTCGTCGATTTCGCGCGGCAGCGCGGCCTGGCGCCGGACGGGCGCTGCAAGTCGTTCTCCGACGACGCCGACGGCACCGCCTGGGCCGAGGGCGTCGGGATGCTCGTGCTGGAGAAGCTGTCCGACGCCCAGCGCAACGGGCACCGGATCCTCGCCGTGGTGCGGGGTTCCGCGGTGAACTCCGACGGCGCTTCCAACGGCCTCACCGCCCCGAACGGTCCGTCACAGCAGCGCGTGATCCGCGCCGCGCTCGCCGACGCACGACTGTCCACTTCGGACGTAGACGCCATCGAGGCGCACGGCACGGGCACCAGGCTGGGTGACCCGATCGAGGCCGAAGCGCTGATGGCCACCTACGGCCGTGATCGTGATCGCCCGCTGTTCCTCGGCTCGGTCAAGTCGAACTTCGGGCACGCGCAAGCCGCGGCCGGGGTCGCCGGGATCATCAAGATGGTCGAGGCGATGCGTCACGGGGTCCTGCCGCCCACCCTCAACGTCGGCACGCCCAGCCGCGAGGTCGACTGGTCCGCCGGGCCGGTCTCGCTGCTGACCGAACGCACACCATGGCCCGAGACCGGGCGGCCCCGTTCGGCGGCGGTGTCGTCGTTCGGGATCAGCGGGACGAACGCGCACGTCGTGCTGGAACAGGCCCCGACGGAGGAACCCGCCGCCGTTCAGGACGCTCCCGCCGTCGTGCCGCTGCTGCTGTCCGCGGCCACGGAACCGGCGCTGGCCGCACAAGCGTCCCGTCTGCTTTCCGTGGCCGGTACCGCCGAGCCGATCGACGTCGCGCACACGCTGACGACCCGGGCGGCGCTGCCGTATCGGGCCGTCGTCACGGGCACGGACTGGGAAACCCTCTCGGCGGGTCTGTCCGAAGTGGCCGATGGTGCGGGGTCCCGGGTGATCGAGGGGGGACTGGCCTTCCTGTTCACCGGTCAGGGTTCGCAACGGCCGGGAATGGGCGCTGAGCTGTACCGGGTGTTCCCGGTTTTCGCGGCGGCGTATGACGAGGTGTGCGCGCTGTTGCCGGAGTTCGGGGAGTTGAGCCGGACGGAGTTCGCGCAGCCGGCGATTTTCGCGCTGGAAGTGGCGTTGTTCCGGTTGGTGGAGTCATGGGGTGTCCGGCCGGACTACGTGGCGGGGCATTCGATCGGTGAGATCGCCGCCGCCCACGTCGCCGGAGTGTTTTCGTTGGCCGACGCGGCGAAACTCGTCGTGGCGCGCGGCCGGTTGATGCAGGCCCTGCCGCCGGGCGGCGTCATGGTCGCAGTTCAGGCGTCCGAGGGAGAGATCGGAGACCTGCCCGACGGTGTCTCGCTGGCCGCCGTGAACGGTCCGTCATCAGTCGTGCTGTCCGGTGCCGAGGAAGCCACGCTCGCGCTCGCGGCTCGGTTCAGCGACCGGAAGACGAAGCGGCTGGACGTGTCGCACGCGTTCCACTCGGTGCTGATGGAACCGATGCTGGACGACTTCGCCGACGTGGTGCGGGGCCTGGAGTTCTCGGCGCCGCGGATTCCGATCGTGTCCACGGTCGCGGAGACCGCCGACCTGACGGACCCGGCGTACTGGGTCACGCATGTTCGCGAGACCGTGCGGTTCTCCGGCGCGGTCGAGCGCCTGACCGCCGCCGGGGTCACGAAGTTCTTCGAGCTCGGGCCGGACGCCGTGCTCAGCGCGCTCGTCGACGCCTGCGTGCCCGCGCTGCGCCGCGGTCACGACGAACCCCGGCAGCTGGTCTCCGCGCTCGGCACGCTGCACACGCGCGGTGTCCCCGTCGACTGGGCCGCCTACCTCGGCGGCGGCCGGTTCACCGAACTGCCGACGTACGCCTTCCAGCACGAGTACTTCTGGCTCGGCCAGGAAAGCGACGCCGACGTCACCGCGGCCGGGCTCGCCGCCGCCGACCACCCGCTGCTCGGCGCCGCCGTGTCCATCGCCGCCGACGACGGTGTCCTGCTCACCGGACGCCTTTCGCTCGACCGGCATCCGTGGCTGGCCGACCACGTCGTCGCGGGGCGCGTGCTCGTCCCCGGCACCGCGTTCGCCGAACTTGCCGTCCGCGCGGGCGACGAAGCGGGCTGCACGGGCGTGGAAGAGCTGATCCTGCGGGAACCGCTGGTCCTCGAACCCGGCACCGCCCCGGAGGTCCAGGTCGTCGCGGGCGCGGCCGACGAGCACGGACGCCGTCCGGTGTCGATCCATTCACGGCTTCCGGAGCGGCCGTGGGTCACCCACGCGACCGGCTTCCTCGGCGCTCCGCCGGTGTCCACTATGGACACCGTTTGGCCGCCGGAGAACGCCGAATCGCTGGGGCTCGAAGACGCCTACGACCGGCTGGCCGCCGCCGGACTCGCGTACGGGCCGATGTTCCGCGGCCTGCGCAAGGTCTGGCGTCGCGGCACGGAGATCTTCGCCGAAGTCGCCCTGCCGGAACCCGAGCAGGCAGCGAAGTTCGGTCTGCACCCGGCACTGCTGGACGCCGCGCTCCAGGCCACCGCCGTCACCGGCGAGGACCGGGGTTCGGTGCCGTTCGCCTGGCGTGACGTCGTGCTGCACGCGCGGGGCGCGACCGAACTGCGCGTGCACGCTCGGCCGGTCACCGACGGCTTCGCGCTGGACCTCGCCGACGGCACGGGCGCGCCCGTCGCCTCCGTGGGCGGGCTCAGCGTCCGCGCCGTCACGGCCACGGCCACGGTGCGGGACGGCCTCTACCGTGTCGAAGACGTGCCGCTTCCCACCGGTTCCGGGGACATCACGCCCGCGGCGGTGGTGGAAGCCGATTCGCTCGACGCCACTCTTCTCGCGTTGCAAGACTTCCTGGCCACGGACGAGCCTGCCCCGCTGGTGGTGCTGACCGGACGCGAAGGCGCGGTCGAAGGGCTGGTCCGGGCCGCGCAGGCCGAGCATCCCGGCCGGATCGTCCTGGTCCGCGGCACCCATGCCGACGTCGAGGCCGCACTCGCCACCGGAGAACCCGAAGTGCACGCCGACGGCGGAAGCCTGTTCGCGCCGCGCTTGGCAAGAGCCGGTTCCGGTGAGTCCACACTGGACACTTCCGGTACGGTCCTGATCACCGGCGGCACCGGTGGGCTGGGCGCCCGCCTCGCGCGGCATCTGGTCGCCGAACACGGCGTCCGTCATCTGCTGCTCGTCAGCCGCCGCGGTGCGGACGCGCCCGGCGCCCGGGAACTCGCCGACGAACTCGGCGCCCGGATCGAGGCCTGCGACGTCTCCGATCGTGAGCAACTCCGTGGTCTTCTGGACCGGGCCGAGCCGCCGGTCACCGGTGTGGTCCACGCCGCGGGTGTCCTCGACGACGGCGTCGTCACGTCGCTCACCCCGGAGCGGGTCGCCGCCGTGTACCGGGCCAAAGCGACCGCCGCGCAGCTGCTGGACGAACTCACCGGTGACCTCGACTTCTTCGTGCTGTTCTCCTCGATCGCCGGGGTGTTCGGCTCACCGGGGCAGGGGGCGTACTCGGCCGCGAACGCCGAGCTGGACGCCCTCGCCCGGCGTCGCCGTGCCGCCGGCAAGCCCGCGCAGTCACTCGCCTGGGGTCTGTGGCGTGACGGGATGGGTGCCTCGTTGAGCGGCGCCGACCGGGACCGGATCGGCAGGGACGGCTTCGGCGCCCTCGAACCGGAAGAAGGACTCGCGCTGTTCGACGCCGCCGTGGCCGACGGCGGTGCCGTCCTCGTCCCCATGCGGCTCGACCTCGCCGCCGTGCGGAACGCCGGTGTCCCGCCGTTGCTGCGCGGCCTGGTCCGCGTCCGGACTCGTCGCGAAGCCGCCCGCCGCACCGATACCGGGCTGGCGGGACGGCTCGCGGGGCTCTCCGAAACCGACCGGGAAGCCCTGCTGATCGACCTGGTCCGGGCCCGTGTCGCGGCGGTGCTCGGCCGGGCGGGCGCGGACACCGTGGAGCCGTCGCGGCCGTTCACCGAACTGGGCTTCGACTCCCTGACCGCCGTCGAACTGCGCAACGAACTCACCACGGAGACCGGGTTGCGGCTGCCCGCGACGCTCGTCTTCGACCATCCGAGCCCGGCGGCGGTGGCCGCGTTCCTCGGCGCCGAACTGCTCGGCGCCCCGGAACCGGCGCGTCCGGTGGTGACCCGGCGCGCCGCCGACGAGCCGATCGCGATCGTCGCGATGAGCTGCCGCTATCCCGGCGGTGTCCGCTCACCCGAGGAGCTGTGGGATCTCGTGGCCGCGGGCACCGACGCGATCTCGCCGTTCCCCGGCGGGCGTGGCTGGGACGTCGACGGAATCTACGACCCCGAACCCGGCCTGCCCGGCAAGACCTACACCCGGCACGGCGGATTCCTCCACGACGCGGGCGAATTCGATCCCGAGTTCTTCGGCATCTCGCCACGGGAAGCCCTGGCGATGGACCCGCAGCAACGCCTCCTGCTGGAGATCAGCTGGGAGGCGCTCGAACGCGCCCGGCTCGATCCCGCGTCGCTGAAGGGCAGCGCCACCGGTGTGTTCGCCGGGATCATGTACTACGACTACGCCGCGAAACTGGCCAGCGTACCCGACAGTGTCGCCGGATTCCTGGGCACCGGGACCTCGGCCAGTGTCCTGTCCGGGCGGATCGCGTACACCCTCGGGCTGGAAGGCCCGGCGGTGTCGGTCGACACGGCGTGTTCGTCGTCGCTGGTCGCCCTGCATCTGGCCGCCCGGTCGCTGCGGGCGGGGGAATGCGACATGGCGCTCGCCGGCGGGGTCACCGTGATGGCGACGCCGGAGACCTTCCTCGACTTCTCCCGTCAGCGTGGGCTTTCCCCGGACGGGCGCTGCAAGTCGTTCTCCGACGGCGCCGACGGCACCGGCTGGTCGGAAGGCGCCGGGGTGCTCGTGCTGGAGCGGCTTTCGGACGCTCGCCGCAACGGGCATCCGGTGCTGGCCGTGGTGCGCGGTTCCGCGGTCAACCAGGACGGTGCGTCCAACGGCCTCACCGCGCCGAACGGCCCCTCGCAGCAGCGCGTGATCCGTGCGGCGCTCGCCGACGCCGGTCTGTCCACTTCGGACATCGACGCGGTCGAGGCACACGGGACGGGCACGCGGCTGGGTGACCCGATCGAGGCGCAGGCGCTCATCGCGACCTACGGCGCCGAGCGGGACGAACCGTTGTGGTTCGGTTCGGTCAAGTCGAACCTCGGCCACACGCAGGCCGCCGCCGGGGTCGCCGGGATCGTCAAGATGGTCGAGGCGATGCGCCGGGGTGTGCTGCCGCGGACCCTGCACGCGGCGGAACCGTCGGCGGAGATCGACTGGGACGCCGGCGCCGTGGAACTGCTCCGTGACTCGAGGCCGTGGCCGGAGGTGAGCCGTCCGCGCCGGGCCGGGGTGTCGTCGTTCGGGATCAGCGGGACGAACGCGCACGTCGTCCTGGAGCAGGTCCCGGCCGAAGCGCCTGCTGAGCCCGCTTCGCACGGCGTCGTTCCGTGGGTGCTGTCGGCGAAAACCGATCAGGCCGTCGCCGACCAGGCCCGTGCCCTCCTGTCCCTTGTGGACGATGCCGATCCCCGTGACGTGGCGTATTCCCTGGCCATGACGCGGACCGCGCACGAGCGCCGTGCCGCGGTCGTCGGCGCGGACGCGGAGAGTCTGCGTGCCGGGCTCGAAGCGATCGCCGGCGGTGGCGGGATCACCGGTCGTGCGACGCGGGGCAAGCTGGCCTTCCTGTTCACGGGTCAGGGTTCGCAACGGCCGGGAATGGGCGCTGAGCTGTACCGGGTGTTCCCGGTTTTCGCGGCGGCGTATGACGAGGTGTGCGCGCTGTTGCCGGAGTTCGGGGAGTTGAGCCGGACGGAGTTCGCGCAGCCGGCGATTTTCGCGCTGGAAGTGGCGTTGTTCCGGTTGGTGGAGTCATGGGGTGTCCGGCCGGACTACGTGGCGGGGCATTCGATCGGTGAGATCGCCGCCGCCCACGTCGCCGGAGTGTTTTCGTTGG